>JAFGKN010000175.1 GCA_016928605.1 Planctomycetota bacterium
CAGCCCTGCGTCTCGCCCGTCTGGGACACCGCCCTGGCCGTGAACGCCCTGCACGAGTCCGGCCTCGCCGCCAGCCACGAGGACCTCGTGGAGAGCTGCCGCTGGCTCGTCTCCAAGGAGGTCCGCAAGCCGGGCGACTGGCGGGTGCGCCTCCGGGAAGTCCAGGTGAGCGGCTGGTACTTCCAGTTCCGCAACGAGTTCTATCCCGACGTCGATGACACCGCGGCAGTGGTCATGGCGCTCGAGCGCGTCGATCCGAGCGAGATCGCCGGCATCCGAGAGTCGATCCAGCGCGGCATCGACTGGGTGATCGACATGCAGTGCTCCGACGGAGGCTGGGCGGCCTTCGACGTGGACGTGCAGCGCGAGGTGCTCACGAAGGTCCCCTACGCGGACCACAACGCCATGCTCGACCCGGCCTGCGCCGACATCACCGGCCGCTGCCTGGAGATGCTGGGACGGTTTCCCACGCTGCGGAGCCTGCCGCACGTCCGCGAGTCCGTCCGTCGCGCGGTCGAGTTCCTCAAGACGGCGCAGGAGCCCGACGGCTCCTGGTACGCCCGCTGGGGGGTCAACTACATCTACGGAACCTGGCAGGCGATCAAGGGCCTCGTCGAAGTGGGAGAGGATCCCTCGCAGGAGTACATCCGGCGCGCCGCGCGCTGGCTGAAGAGCCGCCAGAACCCGGACGGAGGATGGGGCGAGTCGTGCAAGTCCTACCATGACACCTCCACGCGGGGAGAGGGAGAGAGCACCGCCTCGCAGACCGCCTGGGCCCTGATGGGGCTGATCGCCGCCGGCGAGGTGGACTCGAGCGAGGTGGAGAGGGGCATCGAGTACCTGCTGCGCACGCAGGAGGAGGATGGCGGCTGGACCGAGGAGAGCTGGACGGGCACGGGATTCCCCCGCGTCTTCTACCTCAGGTACCACTACTACAGCCTCTACTTCCCCCTCTTCGCCCTCGGCATGTACCGCAACGCCCGCCGCGGCTCCACGACCGTGAGGGAGCGCGACGACATCGCGCTCCGCGCGCGCGATGCCTGGGAGGCCGGCAGCAGCCGCCTGAGCGGCCTCCGGGCCCTCCTGGGCCTCTCGAGGTGAAGGGGAAGTCGCTTCCGGATCCCCGCGGCGCCGGCCGCCCGATCGCTCTCGCCATCGTGTGCGCTCTGCCGGCGGAGCTGCGGGGCCTGAGAGCATCGCTGAGCCGGGAGCGCCCTCTGACCATGCCTGGGGGGCACGGCCATGTCGGCAGGATCGGCGCAGTGAGGACGGCCGTCCTCGCAACCGGCGTCGGCCTCCGCCGCGCCTGCGAAGGAACGCTGGCCCTCCTGAGAAGCTCGGATCGCCCCGGGGCGGTTCTCTCCGTGGGCTACGGCGGCGCGCTTTCGAGCGATCTGCGCAGCGGGGATCTCGTGCTGGCCGAGCGGGTCGAAGCCGAGCCTCCGGCCGCGGAGCGCTACGAGCCGGACGCCCGCCTTCTCGAGGAGGCGGCCGCCGTTTCCCCGGGGCGAGGGAGGATCGTGCGGGGGACGATCCTCACGCTGGCAGCCCCGCGCGCACGGGCCAGCGAGAAGCGCGCGCTGGGCGCGGACACCGGCGCCTCGATCGCTGACATGGAGACGGCCGGCGTGGCGCGCGCGGCCGCAGAGGAGGGGGTCCCCGCGGTCTTCGTCCGCGCAGTCGTCGACGAGGCCGGCGATGATCTGCCGCCCGCAGTGGACACCTTCATCGACGCCCGAGGCCGTCCCCGCATCCTGCGCATCGCCCTCGCGCTGATCGGGCGTCCCCGGACTCTGGCATCGGTCCTGAGGCTCCGCAGCCAGAGCCGGCGGGCGTCGGCAGCGCTCTCGCGGTTCGCGGCGGAGTTCGCCGCGCGCGCAGCGCGGTGAGGTCCAAAGCGGGATCGGTTTCTACGTCCCGTCGATCTCCACCTCGGTGGTCTCGTAGGAGCTGACTCTCGGAGTTCCCTCCTCGACGTGCGACTCCTCCAGGCTGGTCTGGGGAAGCTCGGCGAGCAGCCGCTGGGCCTCCAGCAGCCAGTCCCTGTGCTCGACGGAGTAGCCCTCGGGGATGTCCGACTCGAGGATCTTGTGGATCTGATCGCGCGCCGCCTCGTACTCGCCGTCCTCCTTGAGCGCCTGCGCGAGGAACAGCCGGTTCTCGGCGAAGTCAGGGCTCAGCTCGACGGCCCGCTGCAGGTGCTCGATCCCCGCCTCGAAGGTCCCGATCTTGTGGGAGAGGGCATCCGCCGTCTCGACCATCAGCTTTCCGAGGTAGCGGTGAGGACCCGCGTGATCGATGCGCTCGTCGATCGCCTTGGCCATGAGCGCGTTCTCCATCGACTCCCGCAGCAGAGCGGCTCGCGGGATGCCGCCCTGCTCGTGGATCACCTCGCAGTAGCTGCCCAGAACCAGCGCGAGGTAGTAGTAGGGCTCCGCCCGGTTCGAGAGGCTGCTCGCCGGCCCCGGCTGGCGCACGGACGCCCTTCCCATCCGGATGCCCAGGATCGCGTGCTCCGCACGCTCCTTGATGTCGGGATGGTTCGCGGCCAGCCAGGCGCACGCGCGGACGCCTCTCCAGAGAGCGTCGTAGCCGTTCACGCTCGATTCGTAGGCGCGGGCCGTCTCGAGCGAGTGAGCCACCTTGGCGGGGGTCCGCGGCTCGGAGTACTGATCGTCGATGGCCGCCATGTGCTTCTGGAGCGCATCGAGAGAGAGCCGCTGGTCGCCCACGGGGTACGGCGGCTGATTGAGGATGTCGTCGACGGTGATCACGTCGGCGATGCCGCAGCCCGCGAGGAGGAGCGCTCCCGCGAGGACGGCCAGCCGGCGTGCCATGAACGTCGCAAGCTCATTTCTGCTGTGCATCGTATCTCTTCTCCAGCTCTTCCAGCCACTCGGACCGGACGGGGCGAAACCCCTCGTTCCCCATGGTCTCGAGTATCTCTTTTCCCTCGGGATCGCCATCGAGCCGGCGCAGCGCCTCGCTCGCGCGGCGCGCGGCCTGCGCGTCGGCGTCCCGCTCCTCGGGTCTCGGTGCCTCGCGCTCTGCGGTCTCCTGGACACCCTCGAAGACCACGTAGAGCGCCGGTGGATAGTAGTCCGATTCGGCGATTTTCTCCAGGCTTTTCGCCAGAGAGGCCTTCTCGAGCGCGCGGTGCTCGCGCCCGGTCAGGACCAGGCCGCGGTGCTCCCCCCGCTCCAGCCGCCGGAGGCTCCTCGATATCCGGAGCGACGGCTCCAGCTTCCACGAGCCGACCCCCTCGAGGTCCGCGAAGGCGACCCGCCGCAGGAACTCGTACTCGTAGAGGGCGCCGCCCGCCACCGGCTGGCCCGCCAGATCGGCCGGCTTCGGCCGGCCCGCCCCAGCGGCGGCCACCAGGCAAAACCGCTCCTCGGGACGCGACTCGAGCACCGCCCGCAGGCCCAGCGTCTTGCGGTGGCGGAGATAGAATCCGAGGCTCACGATGCCCGCGGAGGCCCGAGCCTTCTCGAGGGCGGCGAGTGCCTCGTCCGGCACGTTGTGGTACTCGCACCGCAGCCCCTCCCACGCGGCCTTCTCGGCCAGGTACGCGGCCAGCCGGCGCATGAAGGGCTGCGCGTCCCGCGGCGACCCGGGATACCCGGGCTGCACGACGACGAGGAGAGGGCCGGGAGCGCTCGTCTGGACCTCCTCGGCGACCGCTGGAGCGAGGGGGCCGAGGAGGAGCAGGAACAGAAGCGCCTCCGGGACGCGGATCCGGCTTCGGCCGCGGGGCGTCACGTCACTTCTTCCCTTCAGCATGTTCCGAAAACATCACGAACCGGCCGACATTGAATCACGCCCCGCGGGAACATGCAAAGGGAAGTTCGAGCATCCGAGGCACCGGCCGAGGTCGAGACAGAGGCCGAGACAGCGACAGAGGCCGAGACAGCGACAGAGGCCGAGACAGACACAGGGGCCGAGACAGCGACAGAGGCCGAGACAGCGACAGAGGCCGAGACAGACACAGGGGCCGAGACAGAGGCCGAGACAGAGACAGAGGCCGAGACAGAGACAGAGGCCGAGACAGAGACAGAGACAGAGACAGAGACAGAGGCCGAGACAGAGACAGAGGCCGAGACAGAGGCCGAGACAGAGGCCGAGACAGAGACAGAGGCCGAGACAGAGACAGAGACAGAGGCCGGGGACCAGACAGAGAGTGAGGCCGCCGGCACGGATACGGCTGCCGATGCCGCCGCGGCTTCGGTTGCAGCGGGCGGCCACACGCAGATTCTCCGCGCCTATCCTGCAGGAAGGAGAGATGCACCGTGGATACGGCGAGCACACCGGGAGGAAGGAACTCTTCTCCGTGCCTCCGCGCCTCCGTGGTGAGTTCTTCTTCCTACCGAGGCAGAGTCCGAGTCCGAGTCACCTCCTCGGCAGGACCTTGAGCACGGCGGGCAGGACGACCACCGAGGCGACGATGAGGCAGAGCAGCCCCGCGGTCATCATGAGGCCGAGGCTGGCCACTCCGCGATGGTGGGCGAACGACATCGCGCCGAATCCGACGATGGTCGTCAGGAACGAGAGCGTCACCGCCGAGCAGGTGGTCCGGACGACGGCACCGACATCGCCTGTCTCGCGGAAGCGGTGGACGATGTGCACGCCGCCGTCGATCCCGCAGCCGATGAGGATCGGCAGCGCGAAGAAGTTGGCGAGGTTGAAATCGAGGCCGACGAGAGGGAGCAGCTCGAGAAGCCAGAGCAGGCCGAAGACCAGGGGGATCATGGCGAGCAGCGCATCCCGCAGGTGCCGCAGGTCGATCAGGACCAGAGCGAACGTCACCGCCAGCGCGTAGAGCGCCGCGAGCTGGAAGCCGCGCTGCATCCGCCAGCTCGACTCGTAGACCTGGATCGGAGTGCCCGTGACGCCGGGATCGACCTTCGTCACGGCGTCTATGAACTCCTTCATGTTCTCCTCGGCCCAGATGTCCTTCGCCGGGCAGGCCATGACGACGAAGCGGCTGCCGTCGGCGGACACGAGGCGGCGCCGCAGCACCGCGGGAAGATCGGAGGGGGTGAGCGCCCGCGGGCGGAGCCCCTCCCGGATGTCCTCGAGGAGCCCGGTCCAGCGCCGGAACCACTCTTCCTGGTAGTCCTGGGTCCTGGCGAGATTCTCCGCCGCCAGATCCTCGAGCGAGTCGATCAGATCCTCGACCTCGGCGCTCACACGGCTCAGCTCCCGCGCCTCCTCGGCTTTCTCCCGCGCGATGGCGAAGCTGGCGAGATCGTCGAGGCGGTCCAGCAAACCTTCGAGGCGCTCGCGCAGGCCGCCCCGATCGACGGCGCGCGACGGAGAGGCGATCTCGATCTCCCCGATCTGCGCCCAGACCTTCTCGAGCAGCCTCCGTTTCCTCTCCACGTCGCCCAGGTAAGACTCGACGCTCTCCACCACTCCGACCACTCCGGCCTCGCGCGCGGGCTCGAGGCGCCGGATGATGTCGCGCACCTCCTCCTGGCTGTCCGCGATGAAGGCGCAGTACCAGGTGGAAAAATCAGACTCGTCGATGAGGAGCAGCTCGTACTTCACCGACTCGAGCCCCCGCGCCTGGAGGTCGAGCAGGTTGGCGTTGTAGGAGAACCCCCGGAAGAAGAAGAGGCCCGCAGCGGTGAGCAGCGAGAGGGTGACGATGACCGTCCTGGGGTGGACGCTCAGGAGGTGAAGTCCGGGCACGGAGACCGGCTGAGGATCGTGGAAGCGCCCCTTCGCGAGCGACCGGCGGTCGGTGATGCAGAGGAGCGCCGGCAGCAGGATCAGCATGCTGGTGAGGCAGAGGAGGACGCCCGCGCCCGCGATCCAGCCCAGCTCGCGCAGCCCCTTGAAATCGACGAAGAGGATGGTGAAGAACGCTGCAGCGGTGGTCACCGCAGCCGTGGAGATGCTGCCGCCGGCGGTGGCGAGGGTCTGCCGGATCGCGTCGTCGACGCTCAGCCCGCGAGCCAGCTCCTCCTGGTAGCGCGCCACGAAATGGATGCCGAAGTCGATCCCGAGCCCCACGAGCATGGCGGCGAAGACGATCGAGAGCAGCGTCAGGTAGCCGATGGTCACCGTCACCAGCCCGAACGTCAGCGCGATCGAGACGCTGAGAGCGAGGACGCCGAGCGCAGGCCTCCTCAGCCGGCGAAAGAAGATCACGAAGAGCAGCAGCACGCCGGCGAGCGCCACGATGGTCGCCAGCTTCATGTCTTTCTCGGTGGTGCGCATCTCGTCCGCCTGCAGCACGGGACGGCCTGTGAGCCCCAGCTCTACGCCCGGGAATCGATCGCGCACGGTCCGGAGAGCCTGGCGGATGGCGATCAGCGGCTCGCGGATGAGCTCCGTGCTCTCGAGATCCTTCGCCGGGAGGATCTCGACGAGCATCAGCCTTCCGTTCTCCGTCATGAGGTAGCCCTGGTCTCGAGGCGAGAGGTCGAGTGCGTTCGCCAGCTCCCGATCCCAATCCGCGAGGACCTCTCCCCCCAGGCCGGATCGCAGCGAGTCGAGGACGAACTCGAGGATCCGGAATCCCAGCTCTCCGATCTCCTCGCCTCCTCCGCCTCCCGCCGCGCCCAGCTTCTGGAGCAGCTCGGGGCGAAGGAGCTCGTCGAAGGCGCCGATGAGATCCTCGAAGCTGCCGGCCCCGGCCATCGCCGGCAGGTGCTCGCCAGCGGCGCCGAGCAGCGAGAGCCGCGCCTCCAGCGCATCGGCGTCCTCGAGCTGCAGCAGCCCGCGCTTCAGCTCCTCGGGAGGGATCCGGTGGAAGTACCACTCTACGAAGGGCTCCCGCCCCTGCGGGCCGGGCCGCGTCAACTTCTCGAGCTCCCCGGCGACCGCATCCGCCACCGCTCGCGCGCGGTCGGGATCACCCTCGACCTCGATGACCACGTAGATGAACTCGAGGTCGCCGAACTCCTCCAGGAAGCGCAGATACCTGCGGTTGTACTCGAGGTCGGCGGAGACGAGATCGTTCTGATCCGTCTTGAACTCCAGGCGATCCACCGTCACCCAGATCGACGCGATCGAGAGGACGGCGAACACGAGAACGACGGATCGGGGGAAACGCACGACCCATCCGCTGGCGAGACGCGAGATGATTCTGGCCATGTTGCTCCGTCGCTACCCTCGATTCTTCGACACGGGACCGCTCGGCGCCGGGGCGATCTCTCAGGCTTCCGACGCCGGCCGCGGCTTGCGGAGAGCGAAGAAGCAAGCCGCGATCAGCAGGAGGCACTTGCCGGCCTCTACGTACTTGTAGACGTCGTGCAGCAGGTCGAGCCGCTCGAACTTCGCCAGCTCCGCGGCCGGCGGAGACGCGCGAGAGACGAAGTCGAGCTGGCGCCCGAGATCGGTGATGGCGGGAGCCAGGTAGAAGGTCAGCGCCAGCACGCAGAGCGCGGCGAGGATGATCGGGGCGATGGCGGAGGGCCTGGGAGCGGCGAAGACGCCCACGAGCAGCGCGGCCGCCGCCACGACGAGCTGCGCGCGGTTGAAATGCCGGAAAAGGAGCCGGTTCAGCTCTCCGGCGAAGACGAAGATGCTGCTCTTGCGCAGGGCCTCCTTGTCGCCGGGCGGCACGTTGGCCCGCTGCCCGAGGGGCTCGTTGATCGACAGAGCCTCCTCGATGCCGGAGAACGATGCGATGGCCGTGAACCAGATCATGGCGGACGCGCCGACCCAGAACCCGAGAACCAGAGTCAAGCAGGCTGGTGACTTCAAACAGATCTCCTTCCCTGAAGCGGGCCTCCCTCAGACCGCCGATCTCCTACTGCACGGCGCCCTCTCCCGGCGGGGATCGAAGCCCCGCCGTGGAGTCCTTGCCGTAGATCTGCGTGATCCTCAGTTTGTTGAGGAGATAGTTCCTCCCCTCGGGGGTGTGCGAGACGATACGCCTCGCGAAGCGCTGGAGAAAGATGCGGCCGACCGGCACCTTGAGGTGGGTCAGGGTGCTGGCCCCCGCGTGGATGACGAGGCGCCGGAGGACCATGAGGCCCGGCAGGAACACTTTCCCGCGGTCCGGCTCGAGCTCCGCCGGCGGCCCATCGCGCCGGACGCGATCCTCCAGCTCGAGGAGATCCCCGCGGCTCACGCTCGGCCTGCCGATGACCGCTGCCACCGCCTTGGCGGTGCCGCCGGTGCAATGGACCTCGTCCGCCTTGATCACGGATGCGTCGCGGAAGCACTCCTCGATCCAGCTCGAGACGAGCGCGGTGTCGATCCGCCCCTCGGCATCCAGGCCGAAATGGTACATGCGGATCGCGCCGAGCGGCAGACTGTCGCGCAGGACGGTCTTGTCCTCGCCGAGGTAGACGATCTCGAGGCTCCCTCCGCCGATGTCCGAGATGAGTGCGGGCAGCTTCCCCTTGTTCTTGTCGAGGTACCCCTGCGCCAGCAGCGACGCCTCCTCGCGGCCGCTGATCACACGGACGCGGAGCTCGAGCTTCTCCTCGAGGAGGCGCAGGAACTCCTGGCAGTTCTGCGCATCCCGCAGGGCGCCCGTCGCGATCGCGAGGACCGACCTGGGGTGCACGCCGTGCTGGCGGAGCTCGAGGATCGTATCGAGAGCCTTCTGCGTGGTTCGCTCCGAGATGCGGCCCTCGGAGTAGACCTCGTGACCGAGGTCCCAGGCGAAGCGGACCTTGCGGAAGATCCCGCTCGATCGGGACCGGTAGTGCACCTTGAGCGAGTGCGACCCGAACTCGAGAACGACGGGTGTCGACATGTGCCAGTAACGCTCAGGCTCCCGGCCTAGGAAACAGGAACCGCCCGGCGGCTAGGAGTCCCCGCCAGGCAGGATCGATCGATGCCATTGTAAACGCCTCGGGCCGCCAGCGCCGCGGACTTTCTCCGCCCCGCCTCGCCGCCGCACTGGCCGGAGGGGGCGCGCTGACGGCGAGCGCCTCACACCTCCAGCGGATCGTCGTCGAAGGGGATCTGGTGCCCCATCTTGAGCTTCTTGGTCCTGAGATACCGTTCGTTGTACCTGTTGGGCGGAGCGAGGATCGGAACCTGATCGACGACATCGAGGCCGTAGCCGTAGCGTATGAATGCGTTCAGCTTCTTGGGGTTGTTCGTCAGCAGGCGCACCCGCTGGAGCCCGAGGTCCTTCAGGATCTGGATCCCGATGCCGTAGTCGCGCACGTCGACCTGGTGGCCCAGCGCCAGGTTCGCCTCGACCGTGTCCATCCCCTCATCCTGGAGCCCGTACGCCTTGAGCTTCTCGCTGAGCCCGATGCCCCTCCCCTCCTGGAAGAGGTAGACGAGCACGCCGACCCCCTCGCGCTGGATCATCTCCATCGCCATGCGGAGCTGGCTCCCGCAGTCGCAGCGGAGCGAGTCGAGGAGGTCGCCGGTCAGACACGCGGAGTGCATGCGGACAAGGGGAGCCTTCGACTGTGAAAGGTCTCCCATCACCAGCGCGACCGGATCCTGCGTCTCGTGCCGCACGTGGTAGAGATGGAGTTGGAAATGCCCGAAGCGCGTCGGCAGATCGCAGCTCGAGAGCCGCTCGACGAGCTTCTCGTTGCTCATGCGGTAACGGATCAGCTCCTCGATCGTGATGATCGGCAGATCGTGCTCCGCCGCGATCTCGAAGAGGCGGTCCCTCCGCGCCATCTCGCCGTTGTCGTCGAGGATCTCGATCAGGACGCCGACGGGCTGGAGACCCGCGAGACGGCAGAGGTCGACCGTCGCCTCCGTGTGCCCCGCGCGCCGGAGGACTCCGCCCTCCATGGCGACGATCGGCTGCACGTGGCCCGGGCGAGCGAGGTCGCCGGGACCGGTGGATGGATCGGCGAGCGCCCGCGCCGTCTTCGTCCTCTCGTGGGCGGAGATGCCCGTCTTGAGCGTCTTCAGATCGCAGGTCACGGTGAACGCGGTGCTCTGGAGCGCGGTGTTCCGCGCCGTCGCCGACTGGAGATCGAGCTGCTCGGCCCGCTCGGGAAGGAGAGGCACGCAGAACATGCCTCGGCCTCGCGAGAGCATGAAGTTGACGATCTCGGGCGTCAGCGTCTCGGCGGCGCAGATGAAATCGCCCTCGTTCTCTCGATCCTCGTCGTCGACGACGATGACGATCCCCCCGCGGGAGATCGCCTCGACGGCCTCCTCGATGGTGGCAAAGCTCTTCTCGGCCATGTTCGGTGCTGGAGATCGGTCGGGGCGCGCCCGCGCAGTGCGCGCGGTGCGCGGGATAGGAGCAACGCGGAGCATTGTAACCGCCCGGCGGCGTCGAGCGGAGCGAGAAAAGGAGCGCCCGCCTCCGGTCCGCTTCGCCTGCGCCGAGGCAGCGCTCTGCGCCCCCGCATCCCCGAGGGCTGGCCGCGCCGGCCGCGACGCCCCGCGGCCCTCATCAGCCTCCGAGCGGCCCGGCGGGAGCTTGCGCGGCGAGGGCCCGCAGCGCCCGGTCGTAGGCCTCGAGGAGGTCGCGATCGGCGCCTTCGCCCTCGAGGGCCTCCTTCTCGGCGGCGAGATCGCGGCCGAGAGAGCTGGCGGCCGAGGGATCCCGCGCCACGCCGGCCATCTCGCGCTCCATCTGCTCGAGCAGGGCGATGAGCTCGGCGCGGTCGGCCGGCTCGAGAGGCCGGGTCGCGGGCGGATCTCCGTCGCCGCCGGCGGAGCCAGCCCCCTCGCTCGAGCCGCGGGGAGCCTCTTCCTCCGCCCGCCGGAGAGCCGCGGCGCGCCGGCGCCAGCGGTTGGCGGGATGGAGCGGCTCGGGATGGTAGACGGCCTCCGGCATCGATCCGGGGGAAAGCTCCGCCGCGGCGGCGGCGTCTGTCCGTCGGGGCGGAATCTCGCGGCAGCCCGCTCCGACCGCCAGGAGCGCGGCGAGGGGCAGGAGCCAGGCGAATCGCCGAAGCGCCGTCCTCATGGGAGAGATCCTCCCCCGCCTCCGAGGACTCCAAACGCGTAGTCGAGGACGGCGAGGGCTGCGATCAGGTAGAGCAGGATCGGCAGCACGCGGAAGGAGACGTTCAGCCGGTGGAGGAACCTCCGCTCCATCTCCTCGCCCGCATCGCGCAGCGCGATGTCGAGCCGGCCGCTCGTCTCGGCGGCCTCCATCCGGCCCGCGATCTCCTCGGGGAGGCCGGTGAGCCGCCCGAGGCTCGCGGAGGCCGACCGCCCTCCGCGGATCTCCTCGGCGGCTCGATCGATCTCACCGGCCCAGAGCTTCCAGCCCACCGACCTCCTCACCAGCGGCAGGCTCGTCTCGAACGAGAGGCCGGCGGAGAGGAGCAGGCCCTCCAGCCGCAGGGCGCGCCCCAGGATGGAGAGAGGGATCATGGAGCCGAGTCCGGGCAGGGCGAGGAGAAACCTCTCGAGGCGCCGGCGAAGGTTGTCCGGACCTCTCCACAGCATCACCGCGGCCGCCGAGAGCGCGGCGAGCAGGAGCAGGACGACGAGATGGAGCGGCCAGCGGCCCACGATCCGGCCGGTGACGGAGTAGATGAGAAGAGGCATGAGGACCAGCGCCGCGACGATCACGAGGAGCGGATAGAGGGCCTGGACGAGGAGCATCCTGCGGGCCTCGCCCATCGCCTCGGCCCCGGCGAGGATGGTGTCGACCATCTCGGGGAGCTGTCCTCCCTGCTCGCCGGCGCCGATCAGGGCGGCGTGCGCCGGAGGGAAGAGCCGCGGGTGGGCGGCCATGGCATCCCCCAGGCTCTCGCCCCGCTCGAGCTCCTCGAGGAGCGGGCAGGCGAGCCGGGAAACCCGGCGCCTCCGGGAAAGGCTCGAGAGGGCCTCGCGGATGGGCACTCCGGAGCGGATCAGGAACCGGAGCTGG
>JAFGKN010000016.1 GCA_016928605.1 Planctomycetota bacterium
GAGGCGAGAGCCTTGAGGATCTCGCGCCGTCCCGAGACCGCTGAGCCGAGCGGTTGCGGGGAGGAAGCCGCATCGCTGTGCCCCGCGGATGGATCCCTCGAGACGCCAACTCCACCGGCTCTCTTCCTGCGATATCGCGTCGCCAGCAGCCGATCGAGCCCCGTGAACCTCCCCGCCGGGAGAATGACGATCGCCAGGAGCGCGAGCAGCTCCACGATGTTCTTGTCGATGATGAGGTAGTTGCCCTCCGCCTGGCCGCTGGCGAGAAACGGTGGATGCGCGGCGTAGTAGAGCGCGAGGAGCAGCATCCCCGCGACGCCCGCCAGCCGCGTGAAGAGCCCCAGCATCAGAGCGGCCCCGATCGAGGCGAGCCCCCAGGCGTTGAGAAGATCGACGAGAGCGACGGCAGCCGGCCGGGAGGCGATCCAGTGGAAGACATCGGACAGGATCCAGCGCGACGAGGCGAGGTAGCCAGCAGAGGACCAGCCTGGGTCGAGAATCTTGACCAGTCCCTCGTAGAGGAAGTGCCAGCCGATGCCCACTCGGAGCAGCGTGAGCACCGCGATCTCGACGCTCCCGAGCTTGCGGCCAGTGCGAAGGAAATCGCTGCTCGATGCTGGCGGATCAGAGCTCATGAGATCAGAACCTCCATCGAGGAAAACAACTGCTGGATGTTCCTGGATCACCCATCGTGCGATCGGCATGTTCGCAGGGGCCGAGCGGCCTCGACGGCATTCTGACCATCGTTTCGTCCGCTCTACGGGCAGTGGAGACCGTCGGGAGTCGGATCGATGCCGAGGTGCGGGAACGGCACCGCTGGCTGGCCTCCGCCGAGGAAGAGGAAGTTGAGCAGACTGATCGCCGAGCTGATGTCGATGCGCCCCGAATCCGTCACATCTGCAGCATCCTCGCACGGCGGCGGTTCTGCACCGAGAAAGAGAAAGCCCAGGATGCGGATTGCATCGGTGATTTCGAGACGCCCGCTTCCGTCGGCGTCGCCTCGCAGGAAGAACTTGGGCAGGGGCCAGAGGGGAAGGATCTCGATCCGCGAGGACCTCAGCCTCGGCAGCTTCGTGAAGCCGTCGACCGTGAAGATGTTGAAGATGCGGCTGATCTGGCTGTTATTCACCAGGCGCAGCTCGGTCACTCCCCCCTGTGGAGCGTCGTTGGAGATGTCGAAGATCAGCTGGGCGAGGGTGTGCCGCTGGGCGGGAGGCAACTCCGGCGAGATGAACGGAGGATTGAGCTCGAACATCACGCCCAGCTCCACGCGGTGGTCGTAGATGTTGCATTCCCAAACGTCCGGGACTGCCGACCCGACGACCGTGAACTGCCGCGTGACCTCTGTCAGCGTCAAGATGTTGGGATCGAAGACCGCGTGGATCTGGTACGCCTGGATCGGCTCGTTGTGCGCCGCGATCACGGGGAACCAGACACCGCTCTGATTCGGCAGTACTCGCTGGTCGGAGATCGTCAGGGAGTTGTACAGCTCCTCGACGATGATGAAGTCCTCCTTCACGACCTCCGATTCGAGGTCAGCGTTGAAGACCTTCAGCGACACCGTGTACTTGCCCGGCTCGGCATAGAGGTGATCCGGATTTCTCTGCGCCGAACCCGAGCCGTCCCCGAAGTCCCAGCTCCACTTCTGGATCGGTCCGCTGGAGAGATCCTGAAAGCTGACGTTCATCGGCGCCTCTCCGCTGCGCGGCGAGGCTGAGAAGTCCGCAGAGATGCTCCCCGCGTTGTTCGTGTAGTAAGTCTCTCCGTCGCGGAGAAAGCAGATGTGCAGGTTGCCGAGAAGGTCGACCCTGACGCTCGGATTCGACTCCACCTCCGGGGTGGCTTCTCCCACCCGCGCCTGAGCCAGCAGGAACGTCGAGAGTCCCTGGATGTAATAGATGTCCCCGCTCTTGGAGTAGACGATCGTGAGCACTCCACTGGGACGGACGTGCATCTCCGGGTCGGTGACATCGCCCGTGTCGAGCATCCTCGGCGGAGAGAAGGCGTTCATGCCGCCCGTCCTGTGGGCGACGTAGAGAGAGCCCTGGCTCGCGTAGACGACGAGGATGTTGCCCTGGCGGTCGACGCCGATCTGGATCTCGCTGATGTCCTCGGCGGCAGTGGTGACCACGAGCTCCTCTGGGCCGAAGCTTCCGGAGGCGTTGCAGCGGTAGTAGACGTTGCGGTTGCGGAAATACGCGAGGTGGATCACCGAGGTCTGGTCGACATGAATCGCCGGGTGGCTCCCTCGAGCCACCTCCGTCTCCACGTTCGTGAGGCGATTGTAGTGGTACACCCACCGCGCGGGATCCGCACCGCTCGAGAGACGGGTGTAGATGAGATGAGGATCGCCATTCGCATCGAGATCCAGGCGGGGGCCGTGATCGTGGCTGAAGATCTCCGAGAGCCTGGCCGGGGTCGTGAAACCTCCCCCGCCGTTGGTCGTGATCACGACCTCCCTCGTCTCCTGTTGCTCCGGCAGGCGACGCCTGAAGGTGATGACGATCTGACCGCGGGAGTTGCTCGAGACGTCCAGACTCTCCTGCTCTTCGCCCACCTCCGGCACTTCGAGCTGCGCGCGCAGGTCGGGGCCGAGGAGATCCACCTGGACCGTACCGCCGACCACGCTCACGATGTAGGCGTTGTTGGCGACATCGATGCTCAGCGCGGTCTCCGTCACCCGCCCGCTTCCATCGGTGAGCCGGACCGGCTCTTTGAAGTCACCCCTGGCCGCATCCGTGACAAGGAGCGCTGCGGCGCAGACGGCGCTGAGCGCAGCAACTCGGAGCAGAGCGCGCGACCGCCGGCACGATGTGAACATCTCTCTTCTCCCCGTTATCCGGTGGCGTCTCGGATGACTGCGCAGCGGACCACCGGGTCTTTTCAAACAGCCGGGAACGAACCCGACCGCGAAACCCTCGGATGAAGCCAACACAAGAGCAAAGGGATGGAACCGTGGAAAGCCCGAAGCAGCGGACAGCCGGGACAAGCCTCCCCGCGCGGGCAGGCTTCTAGCACACTCGACCCTGGACCCCGGCTCTGGTGAAGACCCGTGCACAGAGTCCGCGAGGAGC
>JAFGKN010000817.1 GCA_016928605.1 Planctomycetota bacterium
AGTTCGAGACCGGCCTCGTGACCTGGTGGACCGGGAACGCGGCGACGACCTCGGGAGTGGTCGCCGAGCCGGTGAGGTGATCGGCGGGCGCCGCCGCCGCCACGCGAGCCGCAGCCGCAGAGGCAACGGCAGCCGCAGCCGCTCCCGAGGCAGAGGCAAAGGCAGAGTCCGAGGCAGAGTCCGAGGCAGAGGCCGAGGCAGAGTCCGAGGCAGAGGCAGAGTCCGAGGCAGAGGCAGAGTCCGAGGCAGAGTCCGAGGCAGAGGCCGCAGCGGCATCTGCACCGGCACGCGCTTCCGTTCCCGCATCGGCATCCGCAGCCGCACCCGCTTCCGCATGCGCATCCGCATCGGCATCCGCATCGGCATCGGGATCCGCATCCGCAGCCGCAACCTCAGCGGGCTGCGTGGCGCGGGGACGGGGGATGCCGCCGCCGGCTCCTTTCGCTCTGGGGCTTGCCGCACCGCTCAGGAGCGGCGCAACCGGCGCGCCAAGCGGCCGAGCCGGGATGGAAAACCCGGGTTTTCTCTCGCTCTTCGCGCGGATTCTGCTATATCTCCCCGCAGGCGGGGAGAGAGACGATTGCGGTGACAGCTCGGACGCCATGGAGATGGAACAGAGCGTGGGATCCGAAAAGCCCGCGGCGCGGGCCGCGAGAATCTCGATCCGGGAGGAGTGGTGCAAGGGCTGCCAGTTCTGTGTCGCCTTCTGCCCGCGGGACGTCTTTCGCATGGAAGGCGGCCGCTGCGTCGTCGAGCGCCCCGACCTCTGCACGTGCTGCCGCCTCTGCGTCTGGATCTGCCCCGAGTTCGCCATCCAGGTGAGCTGCGGGTAGAGAGTCGAGCGGGACTGTCGTGACGGAAGCGAGGACACAACCGGCGGCGCGCCTGATGACGGGCAACGAGGCTTGCGCCGAGGGCGCGCTCGCCGCGGGGCTCGAGTTCTTCGCCGGCTACCCCATCACGCCGTCCTCCGAGATCGCGGAGATCCTCGCCGACCGCCTGCCGCGCCGCGGGGGGAGGTTCATCCAGATGGAGGACGAGATCGCCTCGCTGGGCGCGGTGATCGGCGCCTCCCTGGCGGGGGCGAAGGCGATGACCGCCACGAGCGGGCCCGGATTCTCCCTCAAGCAGGAGAACATCGGCTTTGCGTGCATGGCGGAGGTGCCCTGCGTGATCGTCGACGTCATGCGCGGAGGACCCAGCACGGGCCTGCCCACGCTGCCTTCGCAGGGAGACGTGATGCAGGCGCGGTGGGGGACTCACGGCGACCATCCGGCCATCGCGCTCTGCCCGCGGGGCGTCCGGGAGACCTACGAGCTGACGGTGCGCTCCTTCAACCTGTCGGAGGCGTACCGCACGCCCGTCATCCTGCTCCTCGACGAGACCATCGCCCATACGAGCGAGAAGGTCGTGCTGCCGGAGCGCGTCCGCGTGGTGGAGCGCGGCAGGCCCTCGGGTCCACCGGAGAGATACAGGCCTTACGCAGAGACGGAGACGGATGTTCCCCCGATGGCGAGCTTCGGCCGCGGGTACCGCTTCCACGTGACGGGGCTGGCCCACGACGAGACGGGCTTCCCGACGAACGATCCCCCCCGGATCGACCGGCTCATACGGCGTCTCGACCGCAAGATCCGGGGCCATGCCGACCGCATCGCGCAGGTCGAGGAGCGGATCGAGGATGGCGCGAAGGTCGCGGTCATCGCCTACGGCTCGACGGCTCGCTCGGCGGCGCGCGCCGTGCGGATGGCGCGCGAGGAGGGCATCCCCGTCTCGTCGCTCGCGCTGCTGACCATCTGGCCCTTTCCCGCGGAGGCCGTCCAGCGCGTCGGCGGCCGCGTCCGTGACGTCATCGTTCCGGAGCTCAACCTGGGCCAGGTCGCGCACGAGGTGGAGTGGGCCCTCGGCCGCGGGCCGCGCGTTCACTCGCTCTCGCGGGTCGACGGCGACCTCATCCGGCCGGTGCAGATCCTCGAGCTGATCCGGGAGGCGGACGCGCGATGATCGACGTCGAGAGGTACGTGCGAACGGGCAGGCTCCCCTTCATCTGGTGCGCCGGCTGCGGCAACGGCATCGTGCTGAAGGCCATCCTGGCGGCCCTCGCGCGCCTGAAGGTGAGCCAGGACGAGCTGGTCATGGTCTCGGGCATCGGCTGCTCGAGCCGGGCGACGGGGTACGTCGACTCCTGCACCCTCCACACCACCCACGGGCGGGCGATCGCCTTCGCCACGGGCGTGAAGATGGCGAGGCCCGACCTGACCGTCGTCGTGGTGACGGGGGACGGCGACGCGACGGCGATCGGCGGCAATCACTTCATCCACGCGGCGCGGCGCAACATCGATCTGACCGTCGTCCTCTTCAACAACTGGATCTACGGCATGACCGGCGGGCAGGTCTCGCCGACCACCCCCCGCGGGAGCTGGGCCACGACCGCGCCCCACGGCAACCCGGAGGGATCGTTCGACATCCCGCGGCTCGCGGTGGCGGCGGGAGCGGTCTTCGTCGCGCGCGCGGCCGTCTCGCAGCC
>JAFGKN010000818.1 GCA_016928605.1 Planctomycetota bacterium
CATGTTGCTTCCTCCTTATCAGGGCTTCTGGCTCGTGAGCCAGGGTCGCAAAGGACCTCTTGGCGCTCCGGATGCGGTTGCGGATGCCGCTGCGGATGCCGCTGCGGATGCCTCTGCGGATCCGGTTGAGGATGCGGATGCGGCGTCAGGCGATCTCCACCGCTCTCCGGTCCGTGATGATCAGGCGCATGCGCCGGTCCGTCGGCTCCGTGGGGAGCTCAGCGACGATCTGCTCCTCGAAGCAGATCGCGACCGCGAAGGTCTCGCTGTGCAGGGCGAGGAACCGGTCGTAGTACGCCTGGCCCCTGCCCAGCCGCTCCCCTCGTTCGGTGAAGGCCACCCCGGGGCAGACCGACACATCGGGCGAGCCATCGAGCGGCGCCGGGGACCGCGGAGCGAGGATGCCGAAGGGGCCGGGCGCGAGATCCTCGAGGCTCTCGATCCGGTGCGCCTCCATGATGCCGCGGCCGGCGATGCGCGGTACGGCGACCGTCTTGCCCATCGCGAGCAGATCCCGGATCAGCGCGCGCGTCTCCACCTCGCGGCCGAAGGAGACGTAGCTGAAGATCGAGCGCGCCGAGGATACCTCCGGCCGCTCGAGGAGCCGCTCGCGGATCGTCGCGGAGCGCGCCTCGATCTCATCGCGCGTGAACCGCTCGAGGACGGCCGCCATCCGGAGCCGGGCCTCCTGCTTGCTGGTCTTCATGGCCGTAGTGTATCGCTCGCGCTGCCTCTGGAGAAGACCGGCGTCGGACCAGCGGTCCCTCGCGCTGCCCCGCGAGGGACCGGCGCGCTGCGGAGTCCGCGGCTGGTGATGGTCGATCGATCGTGGCAGGATGGCGCGGTCAGCATCCGCCCGCGCGGGCTGCATCATCCTCCGGCATCCACGAGGAGACGATCATGATCCACCGCGGCGCCGTCCTTCTCCTGCTCCACACCGTGCTCACCTTTCGGCTCGACGCTTCGGAGGAGGCCCCGCAGCCTCCGGTCTTCCATCCCGCCATCGAGGGCCAGTGGTGGCCGGTGAGCGGCGATCCCGACCTGGGCCCCTACACGACCGAAAAGCAGCAGCCCGTCGACTTCGCCGTCTGGCAGGCTGCGGACGGCACGTGGCAGCTCTGGTCTTGCATCCGCCACACTGGGTGCGGCGGCCACACCCGCCTCTTCTACCGCTGGGAGGGACAGCGGCTGACCGACCGCGACTGGAAGCCGATCGGCATCGCGCAGCAGGCGCGCACCGATCTGGGCGAGAGCCTCGGCGGCCTGCAGGCACCGCACGTCGTCCGCTGGCGGGGCAAGTTCTACATGGCCTACGGCGACTGGGAGCACATCTGCCTCTCGCAGAGCGACGACGGGAAGCAGTTCACGCCGATCGTCGGCCCCGACGGCAAGACCGGCATGTTCACCGAGGGCCTCGGCTGCAACACGCGCGACGCCATGCTCCTCGACGCCGGCGGCCTCTGGCACTGCTACTACACCGCCTTCCCGAACCAGCAGGGCGCGGTCTTCTGCCGCATCTCGCGCGACCTTCGCAGCTGGGGCGATTCGGTTACCGTCGCGTTCGGCGGGCGGACCGGAACCAACGCATTCTCCGCCGAGTGCCCCCACGTGGCGAAGTTCTCAGGGCGCTACTATCTCTTCCGCACGCAGAGGTACGGCACCGGCATGCACACGAGCATCTACCACTCGATCGATCCACTGATGTTCGGCATCAACCAGGACGATCGCTACTACCTCACGGCGCTGCCGGTCGCCGCCCCGGAGATCATCCTCCACGAGGGAAAGCACTACATCGCCTCGCTCATGGGCAGCCTGAAAGGCATCCAGATCGCGCGCCTCGAGTGGAGGGCGCCCTCCGAAGTCGAGACGGCGAACGCCGCCGAAGCCGAGAGGGTGAAGCGGTGACAATGCTCGCCGCGGCGGAGCGGAGAGAGAGCTCGGCCGTCCAGGAGAGCGCGGTGCAGGGCTCGGAAATCTGCCGTCGACCAAGAGAGCGCTTCACCAGCGCGCCGCTCGAGCGTCGAGCCCCTGCTCGCGGAGGCAAGAGGCGAGCTCCTCGGCGTATCCGTGGGTGACGAGCACTCGGCGAGCGCCGGAGTCGCGGACCGTCTGGATGATCTCTTCCCAGTCCGCGTGATCGGAGAGTGCGAATCCGCGGTCGACCCCCATCCGCGCGGCGCCGCCCGCCGAGGCCATCCAGCCGGAAGCCATGGCGGTCGAGGCCGACGGAAAGCGCCCCAGCCATGACGGCTGGCGGCAGGTCGGCGGGGCCAGGATCAGCTCGCCTCCGAACCGCTTCGCGCCCGCCTTCCGCGGCAGGATCTCCGTCGGAAGGAGGTGGATCGACTCCCGCCGGTAGCAGGCGACCAGCGGCTCGATGCTCTCCTGGACGAAGACCCGGCGCTCCGTGAAGCGCGCGAGCTCTGCGAGGATCCGCTGCGACTTGCCCAGCGCGTACGCGATGATGATCGAGGGGCGGTCGCGGAGCCGGTTCTCCTCCCACCACTCGAACATCTCGCGGGCGACCTCCTCGCCCGGCCTCCATCGGAAGGCCGGCAGACCGAACGTGGCCTCCGTGATGAAGACATCGCAGGGCACCACCTCGAAGGGCTCGCAGCTCGGATCCGGCTGGCGCCGGTAATCGCCCGAGACGACCCAGACCTCGCCTCCGTGCTCGACGCGCACCTGCGACGAGCCCAGGAGGTGCCCCGCCGGGTGGAGCGAGACGGCGACATCGCCGAGGCGGAACCGCTCGCCGAACTCCACGGCCCGGATCGCTGCACTCCGCCCCAGCCGCTGCCTCAGCAGCCCTGCGCCGCTCCGCGCGCAGAAGTACTCCGGGCTCCCCCTGCGCGCGTGGTCCCCGTGAGCATGAGTGATCACAGCCGTCGAGACACGGCGGGAAGGGTCGATGGAGAATCCCCCCCGCTCGCAGAAGATCCCGGCCGGCGTGAACTGCAGGAGGTCGCCCAAGTCGCCGTCTCCGATCCGCATTCCTGTCGGTGATGAAGTCCGTCGTCGAGAGTAGCGGAGAGAGGCGCCGGCCATCAACCCTCGGCCGCAGGCACAGCCTCGCGGCTGCGGCTGCCGATGCCGATGCCGATGCGGCTACGGATGCGGCGCGCGGCAACAAGGGCTCTCCACGCTACCTATCCTCCGAGGACGAAG
>JAFGKN010000176.1 GCA_016928605.1 Planctomycetota bacterium
CCGGCCTCGTCGAGGTCCCCATGGGAATCACCCTGCGCGAAGTGGTCTTCGATATCGGAGGCGGCATCGCGGGGGACAAGAAGTTCAAGGCCGTCCAGACCGGCGGCCCCTCGGGAGGGTGCATCCCGGAATCGCTTCTCGACCTGCCGATCGATTACGAGAAACTCGCGGAGGTCGGCTCCATCATGGGATCCGGCGGGCTGATCGTCATGGACGAGGACGACTGTATGGTCGACGTCGCCAGGTACTTCCTGGAATTCTTGAAGGACGAGTCCTGCGGCAAGTGCACCGCCTGCCGCGAGGGGGTGGAGATCCTGTGGGGAATCCTCGAGCGCATCTGCGCGGGAGACGGCCAGGAGGGGGATATCGAGCTCCTCGAGGAAGTGGCCCTCGCGGTGAAGGACGGATCCCTCTGCGGACTGGGCGCGACCGCGCCGAACCCCGTGCTGAGCACGATCCGCTACTTCCGGCACGAGTACGAGGCTCACATCCGTGACAAGAGCTGCCCGGCGGGCGTCTGCAGGAACCTCTTCGAGTACCGGATCGACGAGGAGAAGTGCAAGTACTGCGGATTGTGCAAGAAGAGCTGTCCCAGCGACGCCATCGAGGGCGAGAGGAAGGTCGTTCACCGGATCATCCGCGAGCGGTGCACCAGGTGCGGCGCCTGCTACGACGTGTGCCGATTCGAAGCGATCGTGAAGGTCCCGAACACCAGCGGCGAAGCGCTGGCCTCGAGATGACCAGGAAACCGTTCGGAGATGAGCAAAGGTCCGTCTGAATGAAACTGGACGAGGTCAGAGAGATTCTGGAAGCGGAAGTTCTCGTGGGAACGGACATCCACACGATAGAGGTCAACATGGCCTGCGGGGCCGACCTCATGAGCGATGTCCTCGCTTTCGCGAAGAGCGGCTCTCTGCTGCTGACCGGATTGACCAACCCGCAGGTGGTGCGTACGGCAGAGATGGCGGATGCCTCGGCGATCTGCTTCGTGCGGGGCAAGAAGCCGCCGGGGGAAACGCTTCAGATGGCCATGAGAGGCAACATCCCTCTGCTCACCACAGGACTGCCGATGTTCGAGAGCTGTGGCCGCCTGTACGAGAAGGGGCTGGGGCGCGGCTCTGGATGGGACGAAGGCGAATGAAGGACTCGCAGCCTGGATCTCACAGGGAAATCAAGAAGACCCAGATGATGGTCTACGAGATGAAGGTCCAAGACGTGATGACGAGGGAAGTCATCACGGTTCGCCCGGACCAGCCCATGAGCTCCCTGCGCGAGGTCCTGCGGCACAACAGGATCTCCGGACTTCCAGTCGTTCTGGAGAATCGCCTCGTCGGACTGATCAGCCTCGACGACTTCATAGGCTGGCTCGCCGAGCAGCAGAAGGACTGCCTCGTCACCGAGAGAATGAGTCAGAAGCTCGAGATCATGTACGATGACGACCCGCTGGTCGTCGCGATCGGCAAGCTCGACAGGACCGGCATGGGACGGCTGCCCGTCGTCGACCGGCAGAGCAAGGCGCTCGTGGGAATACTGACCAAGGGCGACGTCATCCGCGGGCTGCTCAGGAAGCTCGAGATCGACTACGAGGAGGAGCGCCTCCGACATCATTACGCGGGACAGATCCTGAAGGAGATCCAGGCGGACCAGACCGCGCTCTTCTTTCAGTACAACGTCCCGGGCCAGGACTTCAAGCGGGCCGGAACGGGATCGAGCCGCCTCAAACGGACGCTCAAGAGCCTCGGAGTGAGGCCCGACATCGTGAGGCGGATCGCCATCGCCTCCTACGAGGCCGAGATGAACCTGGTGGTCTTCACGCCGGGCGGGAAGATCAGCGCCAGGGTGCAGCCCGACCGGATCGTGCTGGAGGTCAAGGATGGGGGACCCGGCATCGAGAACGTGGATGAGGCCATGCAGCCGGGCTATTCGACGGCTCCGGAGTGGGTACGGGAGCTCGGCTTCGGGGCGGGGATGGGACTCCCCAACATCAAGAAGAGCAGCGACGGATTCGAGATCTCATCGCAACCCGGGAAGGGCACCCGCTTGAAGGCGTCCTTCCTGCTTCGCGAGCAGCGAGATGAAGCTGAGTGACATCGTCGAGAAGCTGGATCTGGAGGTGCGAGCCGCAAAGGGTCGCCTGGACACCGACGTCACGGGCGTCTACGCCAGCGACCTCTTGAGCGACGTGATGGCGCACGCCCGCGAGGGCAATGTCTGGCTCACGCTGCAGAGTCACCAGAACGTCATCGCCGTCGCCGTCATGAAGGACCTCGCTGGAATCATCCTCGTCGGAGGCCGGGAACCTCTCGCCGAGACCGTCCAGAAGGCGGAGGCGGAAGGCATTCCGGTTCTCGTCAGCTCGCTGCCGACGTACGAGCTTTCGGTGAGGCTCCACCAGCAGGGACTGGGCGGGACGTTCGATAATGACAAGAAGAGTGGAACTGGATGAGACCGGTGGTGAATCGTGACACGGTTCCCTCTACGAGCGAATCGCCTATCGAGATGCGAGACCTGCAGACTCTGACAAGCATGAAGGAATTCCACGCGGACTTGCATATCCATACCTGCCTTTCACCCTGCGCCGAGGCCGAGATGGCGCCAGCCGCGATCGCGCGGATGGCGAGAGTCCGCGGCCTGGACATCATCGGCATCTGCGACCACAACTCGGCCGAGAACGTTGCGGCCGCGGTGCGCGCGGGCAGGAAGGAGGAAGTGTTTGTCGTGCCGGGGATCGAGATCACGTCGCGCGAGGAGGTCCATATCCTGGGCTTGTTTCACACGGAGGCCGACGCCCTCGATGTCCAGGCCCTGGTCTACGAAAGTCTCGCCGGAGAGAACGACGAGATCGCCTTCGGCACGCAGCTGGTGGTCGATGAGTGGGACCGGATGGCGGGCACCAGCAACAGACTGCTGATCGGCGCGACCGAGCTGACGCTCGAGGACGTCGTGGGAGCCATCCACCGCCACGGCGGGCTCGCCATCGCCTCGCATATAGATCGCCAGGGCTTCGGCATCATCGGACAGCTCGGCTTCGTGCCTCCCGAGCTCGAGCTGGACGCCCTGGAAGTGTCGCCCAGGTCGCCCTTCAAGGAATGGGAGAGCTACCGGGTGATCACCTCCTCCGATGCGCACGTTCTGGAAGACATCGGAAGGAGCCGAACGTCGTTCTTCACCCGCGGCGCGAGCCTCGACGAG
>JAFGKN010000819.1 GCA_016928605.1 Planctomycetota bacterium
AGTGTGGTGTTTTCGGAAGGTGGGATGCAGCCGCCCGGATCTCACGGTAGGGAGATGTTCTCCCGCGCGCTCGCGCCGAGCTGCTCTGCCTCGGTTCTGTCGGGGGAGGACCTTGCGAGCAGCGCGCGCCGGCTTCAGCCGCTCGGGGGGCCGGGCGTTCGGGCGGCTGTGCGAACGCCCGGCCGGTGCCTGCATCTGGTGCAGGCCGCCGCACGCGCGTGAACGGTCGGTTTTCCGGACGCTCCCCGAGTGGCCAGGGCCCCGGATCGACGATCGCTACGGACTCTCCGCGCCGAGAGCAGGGCCGGCCTCTCTCCGCGCGCTCCAGCGGACCGCCCTCGAGGCGCCTGCCTGCGGCCTCGCCTCGCCCGTGACGGAGTCGCGCTCGATCCAGCCCCTGGCGGCGATCGTGGTCTTCTCTCCGGCGGCGGTGGTGGCCGTCAGCGTGAAGTGGATCAGACTTCCTTCCAGGCGGACGTTCGACAGCGCGAGGCGATCTCCACCGGCGATGTAGTAGCCTTCGACTCGCCTGCCGGCACGCGTCCACTCGATGGTCGCCTTCTCGCCGGAGCCGCCGGTGATGGAAGTGGACGACCAGCGCCCTTCCGGACGCACCGGCTGGCGGCTGGCTCGCCAGGGCGCTTCATGGATGGCTCCGGACTCTCCTTCGATCGCCATCTCGCCGTCGATGGCGTCTGCCCCCACCTTGCCCGTGAAGACCTGCTGGACGAGCTGGCCACCGCGCTTTCTCGGGACAACGATCCGCACACGGCCATCCTCGAGCGAGGCGGTCGCCAAGGGAAAGACGCCGCGCTTCTCGGACTCGCGCAGCTCTCCCGTGATGGTCGCGCCGTCCTGTCGCAGCACCAGCTCCCGCGTGTGGACCGCTTCGCCCGCGTCCGTGGACTTCCAGGTCCAGGTCCCGCTGAGCGGTGGGGGGATGGGACGCCCGTTCTCTCCGATCACCCAGAGGAAGACGCGCCGCGGCGCTCCGTACTCGTCCTCGATCCTCTCGACCGCGGTCGGCGTCCACCCCTTCATCGCGAAGTCGTGAGAGACGACGCGGCTGCCCGGCTTGAGAAGCTTCTCGAGGCGCGGACGGAGGAGGACGTTGGACGAGGGCAGGAGGTAGAGGGTGACGACCGTGGCGTCGGAGAGATCTACGGTCATCGCGTCGTGCTCGATGATCCTGACGAGATCCTCCACCTCCGCCTTCTTGACGTTCGCGAGCGACTCCTCGACGCGCTCGGGGTCGAAGTCGACTCCCACTCCGCGAGCGCCGTACTTCTTCGCCGCGGTGACGACGATCCGCCCGTCTCCGCAGCCGAGGTCGTAGACGACGTCGCTCGAGGTCACATCGGCGAGCTCCAGCATCTTGTCGACGATCGGCTGCGGCGAGGGCACGAAGGGCGCCAGGTCGATCTCACGTTCGACCTGGGAGCGCGCTGCGGAGGTCAGCCCCGCGGCGGAGACCACGAGGAGCCACAACGACAGGTTCTTGAGATTCACCGACGTTCCATCCATGGCATGATCCTCGACGCCGCGGCCTTTCCTCGTGATCGTCCGGCGTCCGGGGAGAGGACGCGGCGAGCCTCATTTCTCGCCAGCCGAGCGCGCTAGAGAGCACCGCGGCGGTCTCGCCGCTGCGAAGCCGCAGGAGTGCCTCAGTGCCGCATCGAAGACACCGAGCTGGTCGACCCGGGCAGCCCGCCGGCGCGGCCGCCCGGACCATTCTTCCACCGCCCACCGCCCGCCGGAAGCGATTTCCGGGGTGTCCTCCCCGTTCTGCCCCCGCGTTGCTGGTGCCAGAGGAGGGACTCGAACCCTCACGAGCGTGATGCTCACCAGATTTTGAATCTGGCGCGTCTGCCGATTCCGCCACTCTGGCGCTCGTGGTCGATCGGGAGTCTACGCTCTGTCCGTGGGGCGCATCAAGGGCGCGACGGCGCGCGGCCCGGGCGGGCTCCTCTCCGGGCCCGCATCCGCTGGAGGATCGGCGGAGGGCCGAGGATCACCTGTGCCAGGACCATCTGGCGGAGATCCATCCCCAGCAGGCGTGGAACCGCCTTGACGGGCGAGACCTCCGCCTCGTCGGGAGTCGCCCACGCTGGACGAGCCAGAGCGCGCAGGGCCGAGGGGCTGACGTCGCTGAGAGGCTGGAGCCCACCGGTATATGCTTCTCCGAGTCCGCCGAACCGGCCGGCGGACTCCGAGCGGGTCGCGCTTGGCCGCGCCGGAGGTCTGGCCCCCGAGGGACGGGATCTCTGATCCCGCCAGGCCGCCTCGGCGGTACGCCCGGGGGGGCGCACGGCGGCGGGGCGCTGCTGCGGAGCGCGCTGCGGCGCGTGGCGAGGCGGACGAGGTGGCGCAGCGCCGCCCCCCGCGCGATCAGGCCGCAGGCCCTCGACTTCGCCGGCCTCTTCCGCCGGACCGCCCGCTCGGGCCCGCTCCTCGACCTCGCGCCGGATCTCGTCGAGCACGTCGTGGATGCTGCGCCGTCCGCGCGGCTCCCCAGCTCCGCGGCCGGCTTGCTGGCTCTTGCGGGAGAACGCTTGCACGGCGGCCTGCACCAGTCCGCCGACCACGAAGAGGACGATGATGACCGGAGTGATCCAGTCGCCCAGGTCGTCCCCGAACT
>JAFGKN010000820.1 GCA_016928605.1 Planctomycetota bacterium
CAATTGCCAGTCGCCGCGTGCCCATCGGTGCTGACGAGCGGCGGCGACGTCGTAACGCGAGGGGGACTCCTCGAGGACCTCGATGTCGGAGACCAGTCCGGCCCGGGCGAAGATTCCCTCCAGCAGGTCGTGACTCAGGATCGTGCTCTCGGGGAACCGCCCTTCGAGGGCGGCTTCGAGGACGTCCACGTCGTAGATCCCCTTCCCGGTGTAGGAGCCCTCTCCGAAGAGGTCCTGGTACACATCGGAGATGGCGCACGCGTACGGATCGATGCCCCACGGACCGGAGAAGACGCGCCGGAACACCGTCCCCTCGCGACCCACCGGCAACGTCGGCGTGACTCGCGGCTGGAGCACGCCGTATCCCGCGACCACCCGGCCGGCGCGGGGATCGAACCGGGGACGGTTGAGCGGGTGGCCCATCTTCCCGACCAATCGCTTGACGGCTCCCCTCGGCAGCCGGGTATCGCTGTCGATGGTAATCACGAAGCGGACGCCGGTGGGTACGAAGGGCGGACGGCCACAGACTCCCATGAAGGTCGTGTCGATCGCGCCTCGCAGCAATCGATTCAGCTCGTGCAGCTTTCCCCGCTTACGTTCCCAGCCGATCCACTTCCCCTCTCCCTCGTTCCAGACGCGGCGACGATGGTAGAGGAGAAATCGTTCGCCATCCGGTCCAGGTCCGTAGCGGCGATTCAATCGCGCGATCCCGTCGGCGGCCGCGGCGAGGATCTCGTCATCGCCCCGCACGCTCTCCGCGGCGGCGTCCGTCCAGTCGGAGAGCAGCGCGAAGCGGAGATCGCCGTCGGAATTCGCCAGGTGATGTACCTCCAGACGCTCGATTGCCTCCTCGATCTCCGCTCGCGTGGTCAAGAGGATGGGCACGACGACCATCGTGCGCAGGCTCGCCGGCACCCCGTCGCGAAGCTCGAGCCCCGGCAGCGCCTTGGGGCCGAACCGATTCGTGACGAGCCGGTCCACCAGTGCTATGGCCGCATCCGATGCCGGGACGAGGGCGAGAAGCGCAAGAAGGAGGAGGACGGGCCCGCCGACTCCGGTCCCGGCCATACCGAACGACGCCAGTACCAGGATGATGGCGGTGATGACCGCGATTGCTCCCGCATAGCTCAGGACCCCCGCCGCCGCGGCGCTGCGGCCGAGCCGCTCCTTCGTCGGGACACGGAATCCAACGGCCGTCTCGAAGGCGCGACGACCATCCGAGATGAGGTAATGGCCGGGATCCCGCTCGGGGATGGCGGCGTCTCCGCCGGTCTTGCGGTCGGCTGCAGCGCGCTTGGCGGCCAGGATCGCGCTCCGGGTCACCTCGAGCTCCGTGTGCCCCGAGCCTCGCGCCAGCTCTTCGATTGCGTGCCGGTAGCGATCCCGCGTGGGGAAGTCCATCGCGGCGAAGTCGGTTTCGGCGCGGAGCGCCGCATCGACAAGACTAACGTTCTCGAAGAACTCCGCCCAATCGACGGCGGACATCAGGCGCATGCTGGTGATCACGTTCCGGACCGTGACGTTGGTCGCACCCTGCCCCTGATGCTCCTCTCGGACGATCTCATCGGCGGTCGTTCCCTGGGCTGCCAGACGTTCATCCAGCCAGCGGAGCGCCGGCGTCACCACCGGATCCTGATCGCGCAACCGCTGGACCAGCTGAACCGCGAAGACCCTCGCCAAGGGCGTATGCTCGAAGTCCCTCAGAACCATCGCCGCCGGCTCGGCCTGGCGGCCCCCCACCCCCAGGAGCCGGTCGGCCAGGGCGTCGGCCTCCTGGCGGGCCGTCTTTCGCATCACAATCCGCTCGGCCAGGCGCCGCAGATTCTCGACCAGCACGATGCGGAGTGTGATCGCCACCGCCCAGAGCTCGCCGATGGTGAGAGGCTGCACGCGCTGGTAGGCGCACACGAAGCGCCGCAGCGCCCGCGAGTCGAACCGGCTGTCGTTGTGTGCGACGAACGCCCAGGCCAGCCCGAACACGCGGGGATAGCCTTCGAGCGGTCCATCCGCCAGCTTGGGGAGCTGGCGATAGAAGCCGCGCGGGAGATCGTCGCGGATCTCCTGGATCTGCTCCTCCACGATGTGGAAGTTGTCAATCAGCCACTCGGCCGCCGGGGTGATGGCCCGTTCCTCGCGGATGGCCACGGCGATGGCGCGATACGCTGCGAGGAGAACCCGGTTGTTGTCGCGGAGCCGTGCCGTCAGCCGCCGGCCGGTCCCTGGATTCATCGTGACGCGCTGAGCGGCCGCGAGGCTCTCGGCATGTTGCTCGAGGCGCTCGATGCTGAAGAGCTCCGAGCGGATCGGCTCCTCGGGCTCCCGAGGGGATGTCGCCGCCGTGCCCACAAGTCTGCGAAGAGATGGGAGCTTCAGGTTTGCCTTTCCGCTCGGTCAACGAGGCGAAATCGGAGGCGGAGCAGCGGTCCTCGATCTCGAGATTCGACGTCGCTCCAGGCCGCGGCGATCATCCGAAGAGAAGGGTCCCTCCTCCGAACCGGTTGATCAGGCCGGATGTTAGAGCCTTACCCCTTCTTGATCAAGCGGAAAACAGGGAGATTGGCCAAGGCGAAGAGCATGAGCTCTTCACCGGTCGCGGTTCTCATGTCCTGGTGCAAGCTCGACACCCTGACCCCAGCAACTGTTGCGGGGATCAAGAAATGGCAGAAACTGCCCAGAGTCAACCTGACACTCTGTCCACCGTCTTGACGGGCACAACTCCCTCCGTGGCGTACACGCCACGACTGACCACGTCCCTGATGATCGTGCACCTCATGGGCAAGGTCAAGCCTCCGGTCGTCCCGATGCGCGGGCATCTTTCGGTCCTGGAGGCTAGCCCCCGACGCCGATGCTTGGGGTCGGAAGAGGGGCCAGGCGGGGCCGTCGCCCTTGCCGGCGGCGACCCCGCGATCTTCACGTAGCATCGAATGCCTCCTTGAGGCGAGCGACCAGACGGGTGCGGTTCGAGTGCTCCATGGGCAGCAGCTGGAACCAGGCGAGGATGTCGGCGAACCGATGACGGCCCGCCTCGCCGAGGTTCCGCAGCGCCTCGAGCGCTCTTTTGACCCGGGTCCACACGTGACCGCGGAAGAAGCGGAATTGCGTCGGGACGCCCATCTCCAGGTACTCTCGCACGACCTGGTCCGGACGAGTCTTCAGCTGCTGTCGCTCGGCCTCCTCCTCCTCGCGAATCTCGCGTTCCTTGTCGGCGATCCTGGCCTTGAGGAGTTCCGCCTTTCGAGCGAAGGCATGCGCGTTCTGCCGGTCAACGTCCCGTCTTTCTTGCAGCCTCTTGACGATCGCGCAGAAGTACTGCGGGGTGCGCTTGCGCTCGGACCAGTTCTCACGGTGCGTGTATGCGGCGAGGATGGAGTCGGCCTCCGCGATGAGATCGCCATCGAACGGCGCCAGGTAACGAAGCTGCTCGGATGCTTCAAACCCCAGTGCCCGCAGACGGTCTCGATCAAGATCCGCTTCTCGGCGGAGATTTCCGGCGTGCGACTGTGGGCGCTCTCGGATCGACGCTTCGTCTCCTGGAGCTCGCGCTTCGCTCGCTCGACCTCCTCGGCTGTCCGCGCATAGGTCCGGAAGGAGTCGAGCGCCGACTTCCCCCCCAGGCGTTCTCGCGGCATCCGATTCGAGAAGTACGCGTACACCTTCATGATGATGGAGGCCACCGACTTGGCGATCGCCTCGGGACTCGATGTGTCCACCTCGATCCGACCGACCGTCTTGACGAACGCCCCCCAGAGCCCGCCTTCGATGTGGCCATTGCTTTGCGGCCGGTAGTAGAAGGTGAAGATCGGGCCGACCTCCATGCCCGCGCAGGCGTCGGCGCCCGCCACGTTCCCGCTCCTGTTGTCGAGGAGCGCGGCCAGGAACGGGGCGATCTCCCGGTGTGTTAAGCAACAGGTGTCGCGTCCACTGCGGAACCGCCTGACGCCTCCGGCCGTAGGGTTCGAGGGC
>JAFGKN010000821.1 GCA_016928605.1 Planctomycetota bacterium
CTCACGGTGGAGACCCGTGACCCTCGGGGGCTGCGGGCGCTTCAGAGCGCGCATTGTATCCGCTCGGGAGCCCTGTGTCCGCCGGCGGCAGCCGGACATCCATACCACCGGACATACCACCGGACGGCCATCCATCAGTCCGGGATCAGCCGCCTCAGGTAGCGGATGCTCTCCTCCGCCCACTCGCGCTCGCGCCGGACGGTCTCCTCCGGCGTCTCCGCCGGCGGCGTCCAGAGCTCGAGGATGGCGCTGGGATCGCGGCCGCAGGCGCGGAGAGTCTCGAGCAGCCGCGGCACATCGAGCCGGCCCCGGCCGGCGGGGCGGCCCTCGACGGCGAAGCCCATCCCGGACGGGACTCTGCGGATGTCGAAGTCCTTCACGTGGAGATTCACCGCGAGCGGCGCGAGCTCGGCGATGACGACATCCGGTCCCTCCAGCGCGCCGAAGGAGTTCACCGTGTCGAGGCAGACGCCCACGCGCTCGCTGCCGATGCTCCGCACGATGCGCGCCAGCGCGGCCGAGGAAAACCGGTCGTGGTTCTCGATGGCCAGGCAGATGCCGGCCTCCTCGAGCTGCCCGATCGCCGCGCGCAGCCGCTCGGCGGCCTCCTCCTCTTCCGGGCGGTCATCGCCGGCGTCGATGACGACGCGGAGGATGGGGGATGCGAAGAGCTTCGCGATCTCCAGACAGCGCGACAGGTGATCCCTCGCGATCCCGCGCGCTCCGACCTCCACGGCGATGCCGCGCTGGTCGGCCTCCCTCTTCAGGCTCTCGAGACGACTCCGCGGCAAGAGATGGAGCGGCAGGTTGTCGGCGATCTGCACGACCCGCACGCCGAGCTCGCCGGCCCGCTCGAGGAGATCCTCCGCCTCCAGGCGCCCCGAGGGCAGATGCCCCTCCACTCCGACGGCCCAGGTATACGTATAGGAGCTGATGCCCAGCTTCATGCTTCTCGAGGCCTCATCTCTCTTCGGCTCTTCGGCTCTTCGGCTCTTCGGCTCTTCGGCTCTTCGGCTCTTCGGCTCTTCGGCTCTTCGGCTCTTCGCTCTTCCGCTACGGCCGCGGCGGCGGCCTCCCGGCTAGCCTGCGGCCCTCGTGATCGCCCGCACCTGCTCGAGCACGCTGTCGGGGCGGAAGACATCCTTCCAGTCGGGACGGAGGAGCCGCTCCATGCCGCGCCGCGCGGCGAGCTTCGCGCCCTCGGAGACTCTCGCGTCGATGAAGCCGAAGAGGATGCCGATGTCGACGTGCAGATGGCCGAGGAGGAAGTCCCTCGCCGCCTCTGCCGGCACTCCCGCGCGGACCGCCTCCTCCATCGCCTCGCGCATCGCGAACATGAACGTCAGCACCACCGTCTCGGAGAGCGCCGGCTCGAGGATCGCCATCTGCTCGACGGTGATGCGATGAACGCGCATCACCGGAGCGAACATGGCGCGCACGAGCTTCTCGCCCTTGTCGTAGTCTGCCTCCGATCCGCGCATCAGCGCGCAGACCACGTGCTGCTTCGCCTTGCCGCCGAAGCAGTCGGCCTTCGCCTCCGGATCGGTCTCGTCGTTGATCACCGGAGGATGGCAGGGATGCGTCACGAGACAGGCGATGTCGTCCCGGCGCGGGAACGCCTCGCCGTGCGGCGCGGCGGGGTCGAGGCAGACGAGCATCGCTCCGCTACGCATCCACGTGACGACTCGCGCCGCCTCCTTCGCGATCGCCACGTCGGGGATCGCGAGCACCACGGCGTCGGCCGTTCTCACCGCCTCCTCCGCCGCGGCCGGCGTGAGCCCGCGCCGGCGCAACTGGTCGAGCCCCGCCGCGCCGGACTCGACCGGCAGGAGCTCGAAGCCCTCCGCATCCCGCAGCTTCTCCGAGATGCGAGTCCCCATCTTGCCTCCGGCGCCGAGCAGCGCGATGCGAATCGCCATGTCGATCTCCTCCCGTTCCGTCAGTCCAAGCGGATCACCTCGTTCCGCCGCGCCGAATCGTACGCCGCGAACACGAGCCGCATAGTACGGAGATTGTCCTCTCCCGTCGTCTCGGAAGCCCCTGCGCCGGTGACGCCCCGCAGCAGATCGGCGTTGCAGGGGACGATGCTCGAGTGCACCGCGTCGCGGCGGGCCCACGCGTAGCGCGGCGGCGGATAGCGCCGGGCCTGGGTGCATTCCCGCGTCGTCGTCCGCAGCCAGAAGTCCGGACCCAGCTCGATCGAACCCCCCTCGCCCTCGACGAGGATGTAGGTCTCGGCCGCCCGCTCCCTTTCCGTGATGCTCGCATAGCTGATCTCGCAGGTCACCGTCATGCCGCTCCGCATGCGCATCATCACCTTGGCGAAGTCCTCGCCGGCGAGCTCCTTGCAGATGTGATGCGTCTGGCAGCAGAGGCTCTCCGCCTCCCCGAAGAGAAACCTGGCGACGTCGAGGATGTGGCCCCCCATGTCGGTCAGGATGAACTCCTCGAGGTCCTTGAGGAAGGGCTGGTCCTGCCAGACCGGGATGCTGCTGAGATAGTCGATCCTCGCGCAGAACGGGCGGCCGATGGGATTGCGGTCCAGCGCGGCCTTGAGCGCGCGGATCGCGGTCTGCCAGCGCCAGTTCTCGTGGATGAGGAGCGGCACGCCGGCCTGCCGGCAGGTCTCCACCATCCGCTCCGCCGCCTCCAGCGAGGGCGCCATCGGCTTCTGGCAGATGACCGGCAGCCCGCGCTCGGCCGCCATCCTCACGAAGCGCTCGTGAACAGAGGGATCGACGATGAGGTCGGCGAAGTCGATCTTCTCCCCGGCGAGCAGCGCCTCCGGATCGTCGTAGACGGCTGGAACACCGAACTCCTCCGCCAGAGCCTCCGCCTTCGATCGCGTCCGGTTGTAGAGCGCGACGCACTCCGCGCCCTCCAGCTCCTTCCAGGCGGCCAGCTGGTAGCGCGACCAGAAGCCGGTGCCGAAGATGGCGAATCGAGCCTTCCGCATGGGCATCACTCCTCGCTCAAGTCGAGACGGGCGACGGCGCACGGCAGCAGCTCGATGCGCAGGCTGCCGCCGTCCGCGCGCATCGACTCATCGGGGGAATCCCGGTAGGCGCACGGCGACTCCATGGCCACCGCGACGTTCTCCTCGTCGAGACGTCGAACCCGGGCCCGCCTTCCCATCCCCTGCAGTCTGACCGTCCGCGGCTGGCCGGTGAAGTTGGCCAGAAGAACCCGCACCGTGTCGCCGCGGCGCATCGCCAGCCCGTCGACGAGGAGGGGCCGGCTCGAGAAGGTCCGCACCGCCAGAGCGGTCCTGAACTCCCGCACATCCGCCAGCACGTGATATAGCGGAAAGACCTCGGCGCCGGGAACGCCGATCTCCTGCCCGTAGGGACAATCCCGCGTGGCCAGCACTCCGCACGGCCCGGAGACCTCGAAGGCCGTGACGCTGCGCACGCCGTCCTCCACGATGCGCTTCAGGCTGCCCACCGTCCACGCGGCGCCGAAGAGCGAGACCAGCCGGTCGTCGGCGAGAGGGATTCCGCGAGGCTCGCCTGCGGGGACCGGCGGCCGAGGAGCCAGCGTGAGGGGCGTGACGAGGATCGGGACATCGCCGGCGATCTGCTGCGCCGTCGCGATGGCGGCAGCCTGCCCCGCGAGCGACTCCACGACCGTCTCGTTGTCGAAAGCGTGCACCTGAGGATCGATCGGAAAGCAGATCACATCCAGCAGATCGAGAGGAACATCGGCGCGGTTCAGCTCCGCGAAGTACGTGTCGCTGCCGCCGCCGATCCACTGCGCGGGCGGCAGGATCCGGCGGGCCATGTCGACCCACGGCGGCAGCGTGCAGGGCTCTCCCTCGCGAAAAACGAGCCACCAGCAGACGAGCGGCCGGATGGAGTCCACAACCCGGCGGAGCTCCCTCAGCTCCTCCTCGGGTCTCTCCGCCAGATGGAGGGCGATCTCGAGACGCACGGCGAGGGCATCGGCCGCGGCGGCCGCCCGCGCGAGCTGCTCGTGCCATCCTCCGTGCCCGAGCCAGAGATCGACCCGCAGGTGCGAGATGTCGAGCCACTCCAGCAGAGAGACCTGGCGCTTCCCGGGAGACTCTGGATGCGGCCCTGCGTCAAGACCGACGGCGGGCAGGCGCGCCGGAGCGCAGGCGGGCAGGATGGGCTGGAATACGATCTCCTCCTCCGAGCGCGGCCTCCACACAGGGCTCCCGGCGAGCTCGATCGTCACCGACTGCCGGATGCGGCCGCCGCTCGACACCTCGAAGGGGAACGGCAGCCGCAGCGGACGGCTGTAGATCTTGTACGAGCCGTCCGTCCAGTTGCGCTGGTCCTCCATCTCGAAGACATCGCCCTCGAGGCGAACGGAGCACTCCGTTCCCAGAGACACCTCGTGCGCGATGGCCGCCATGTCGGTGAACGGCTGGCGAGGAGCGACGAGCCGGGGAAACTCCCCCTCGGTCACGGACCCGTCGGCGTGCGTGACGCGGCAGGGCCGGCCGGCGCACTCCTGGATCGGATGGAGGACGCACAGGCCGATGCGGCACGTGAGGAAGGCCGAGCGCGCCTCGCCATCCACCGCGAAGCGGATCGCCCCCTCCCGCGTCCCCCGGATCTCCGCCCGCCAGGCGAAGTCGATCGGCCCTTCGCGGCACGAGACCCGCAGATCGACCGCGAACTCGTCGTCCGCCGCATCCACCCGGCAGCTCTCGATCCGGTTCGGCAGCGTGCCCCACCGGGGATCTCGCACGGCGAAGTAAATCCGCCGGATGACCTCGCGCCCGCCGAGCCGCACATAGCGGAGATCCGCTTCGCCCAGGACGAGATCGAGGGAGCCGGCGCGCAGCCTCCGCCCCGCGGGAGGCGGCTGCTCCCGGCCGAAACGAATCCTCGTGAGCATCGCATCCATGCTGGCCATCCGCTCGCCCGCAGAACGCCGTCAAGGTACGGCACCTCCCCCGAGCTTGTCAACGCGAGCACGGCTCCGGCAGATCCGGCGTCTGCGCGATGGCGCGACGCGATGCAGGGTCCCGAGCAACAGCCGCGGGCTTGACGCCGTCGAGAGGCTTGCCCGATGATGTCCGCCGGTCGTCTCGACGCTCCAGCTCCGAGAAAGGCGGATTCCATGCATCTCACCGGCGCCTCTCCTGCAGCGGCCCCCCGCGCACCAGCCCCTCTCCGCACCGCCGCGAGCCGTCTCGCGATGGCGGCGCTCGGCGCGATCCTTCTCCTCGCGCCCGCCTCCTGCGCCCGGAGGCCGGCGGAGGAGACCGGCCTCGCGGTTCTCTTCTCCTTCCAGGATCTCGAGACGGAGTTCTGGGTCGCCGCGCATCGCGTGATCACGACCGCCCTGAAGGAGAAGGGGATCCAGGTGATCGAGCAGAACGCGCACCAGGATGCCAACCGCCAGCTCGAGCAGGTGCGGGCCGCCATCTCCCAGGACGTCGACGGGATCATCATCATCCCCCAGGATGGAGAGAGCGCCCTCACCATCATCGGCGAGGCCAACGAGGCCGGCATCCCCATCGCGGTCTTCAACCGCCCGCCGGCGGATCGCAGCAGGCCGGCCGTGGTGGTCGTCGCGGACAACGCGAGGATCGCCGAGCAGGCGGTGGAGCATCTCGCGGACGAGGCCGCCCGGCTGGGCCGCAAGGCGAGGCCGCTCATCCTCGTCGGCGATCTCGGCGACCCGAACTCGATCGACCGCCGCAAGGGCTTCTACAGGGTCGTGGACAGGAGGCGCGACATGTTCCACGACCCGGTCGAGGTCCCGACGAAGTGGGATGCCAACACCGCGCTCTCGAACCTTGAGGCGGCCCTGCAGGCGGATCCGGACGTCGATCTGATCTTCACCAGCTCGGACTTCATGTATCCCCAGATACGGGCGGTCCTCGAGCCGCTCGGCAGGTGGAAGAAGAAGGGCGAGCCGGGCCACGTGATCCTGGGAGGCCTCGACGGAGACCTCGGCGCCTGCCGTCTCATGAAGGAGGGCTACGTGGACGCGACGGGAGTCCAGGACCTGTTCTTCGAGGCGGAGTCGGTCCTGAGCGGTCTCCTCGAGGCCATCGAGAAGGGAGAGAAGACGCCCGAGAGATGGACGGAGGATCCGGGCTTCGCGCTCACCCAGGCCAACATCGCGCAGCGCGAGCTGGACATGTGGGGCTGCAGGCTGGCCTCGCAGGCCGGCAGGTGATCCGGATGGCTCTGCCGCCATGCGGGAGACATCCGGATGGAGGGGTCTCCTCCGGCGCCGCGCCTCCGCTTCCTCGGAAACCCAGGTGACGATCGTGTCGAGGAGTCCAGCACAGAAGAAGACGTTCCGGCCGGCCCGCTGGATCGGCCGCTGGATGCTCTCCGACTTCTTCATCCTCGGCCTCGCCGCCGTCTACTTCCTCGTCCTCTGCGGCATCGATCCGCGGATGGCCGGCGGCCGCAACATCGCGAATCTCGCCTCCAGTGCGTGGCCGCTCCTCGCGCTCGTGCTCGGCCAGATGTTCGTGCTGATCACCGGCGGGATCGACCTCTCCCAGACGTCGATCATGGCCCTGACGAGCGTGCTGGGCGGCATCCTCATGACCTCGAGCGTCCAGCCCGAGATCTTCGCGGAGACGCCCCTGTGGGGAGTCCTTCTCACCGAGGAAGGCGGGATCCTCGCGGGGCTTCCCGGCGGCGCGCCGATCGGGCTGCTCGCCATGGTCGCGGCCGGCGCCGCGGTGGGGCTGCTGAACGGCCTGGCCGTCGCGAAGCTCAGGATGCCGCCCTTCCTGGTGACCCTGCTCTCGATGATGTTCTTCAGCGGCCTCGCCCTCTACCTCACGCAGTCGGAGAACATCCGCCGCCTTCCGGACGCCTGGATCGCCCTGGGCAAGGGCCAGGTGGGATCGGTCCCGCTGGCGCTGCTGCTCGTCGCCGGCCTCGCTCTCGCGGCGCACGTCCTCCTGCAGCACACGGTCCTCGGCCGCTGGCTCTACGCGGTGGGAAAGAACCCGCGAGCGGCGAGGATCTCCGGCATCCCCGTCGACCGGGTGGTGATCGCCGCGTACGCCTTCAGCGGGCTCATGGCCGCGATCGCCTCGATCCTCTACTCCGCGCGGCTCGAGGGAGGGCGTCCCACGCTGGGAGAGGACAAGCTGCTCGACATCATCGGCGCCGCCGTGATCGGAGGCATCAGCCTCTTCGGCGGCAAGGGCCGGGTGAGCTCGGCGGTCTGCGGCGTGGCCTTCTTCGTCCTGCTGGCCAACTCGCTCGACATGATGAGCCACTGGTACAAGCTCCCGTACTTCACGGTGAACGTCGTCAAGGGCTCGGTCATCCTGCTCGCGGCTCTCCTCGACGTGGGCCGCACCTGGCTGCGGATGCGGGGAGGCGGCTCTCCTCGGCGGGAGAAGCGCCTGCCCGCGGATGCGGAGACGCGACCCTCGACGGGGCCGGACGGTCTGCGCCGGGCGGCAAGGGTGATGGCTGGAGAGAGCTCGCTGCGGCCGCCACGACGCGACGATCCGCCCGCGGCAGCTCCCTCGATGGCTCGCGACCCGTCGTCCCCGGCGGTGCTCGAGTTCCGGGGGACGGGCAAGAGCTACTTCGGCGTGCCCGTGCTGCGGGGGATCGACCTCTCGCTCGCGCGAGGAGAGATCCTCGGCCTCGTCGGCGAGAACGGCGCCGGAAAGACCACCCTGATGAACATCCTCGGCGGCGTGGCGCGGCCCGACGAGGGGACGATGCGGCTCGATGGAGAGATCTACTCCCCGCGCGGCCCTCACGACGCCCGGCGCGCCGGCGTGGCCTTCATCCACCAGGAGCTCAACCTCTTCGGCAACCTCAGCATCGCCGACAACCTCTTCATCGACGGCTTCCCGCGGCGCGCCGGCCTGCTCATCGACCGCCGCGCCGCCCGCCGCAGGGCCGCCGCGCTCCTCGGCGAGCTCGGGCTCGATCTCGATCCCGACATGCGTCTCGACCGGCTCGCCCCGGGCGAGCAGCAGCTCGTCGAGGTCGCCCGCGCCCTGGGACAGGGAGCCGGGCTCATCATCTTCGACGAGCCGACGACATCCCTGACGTCGCGCGAAACGGCGAAGCTCTTCGATGTCATCCGGAAGCTGCGGGACGAGCGCAAGGCCGTCATCTACATCTCCCACGTGCTCGACGATGTGCTCCGGCTGGCCGATCGCGTGGCGGTGCTGCGGGATGGAGCGCTCGTCGACGTCGCGCCTCGCGAGCAGCTCACCGCCGGCCGGTTGATCTCCTGCATGGTCGGCCGCGAAATCTCCGACCTTCATCCCCGGCGCTCGACGCGCCCCTCGCCGGACGTCGTCCTCGAGGTTTCGGACCTCGGCCGCGAGGGCGCCGTGGAGGATATCGGCTTCGCTCTCCGGCGGGGGGAGGTCCTCGGTCTCTTCGGCCTGATGGGCTCGGGCCGCACGGAGCTCGCCCGCCTGATCTTCGGCCTCGACGCCAGGGACAGCGGCAGCGTGCGCGTGAGGGGAGAGCCGCTCGGGAGGCTCGATCCGCGGAGGGCCGTCCGCAAGGGGCTCGCGCTCGTCACGGAGAACCGGCGCGACGAGGGCCTCCTGCCCGACGCGAGCGCCTCGGACAACCTGGCTCTCGCGGCCCTCGAGCGGTTCGCGCGGCGCGGCCCCGGAGGATTCGTGAACCGCTCCGCGCTGGCCCGCGCCGTCGAGGGGACGGCCCGGGCGCTGCAGATCCGCAGCCGGGATCTGCGGCGACAGCCCGTGCAGACGCTGAGCGGAGGCAACCAGCAGAAGGTGGTGATCGGCAAGTGGCTGCTCGCGAGCCCCTCCGTCTTCCTTCTCGACGAGCCCACGCGCGGGATCGATGTCGGCGCCCGCTACGAGGTCTACTCCATCATCAACCGCCTGGCCGAGAAGGGTGCCGGCGTCCTCTTCATCTCGTCCGAGATCGAGGAGCTGATCGGCATGTGCGACCGGATCCTGGTCCTCCACGAGGGGCGGATGCGAGCCGAGCTGCCCCGCGATGCCTTCGATCCGGAGCGGATCCTCGCCGCGGCCTTCGGCTGGAAGGAGGAGCGATGAGAACCGCTCTCCGCAAGCTCTTCCCGCTCGTGATGCGGCACTCCTCCTGGATCCTGCTCGCCGTGATCATCGCCGCCTTCAGCCTCCACTCGAGCCGGTTCTTCGAGTGGGAAAGCGCGCTGAACATCGCCAAGCAGGCCTCGTACCTGGGGATCGTCGCGACGGGTATGACGCTCGTCCTCCTGACGGCGGGGATCGATCTCTCGGTGGGATCCAACATGTACCTCTCGGCCGTGGTCGGAGGCTGGCTCCTCTCCGAGGCCGGCGCTCCGCTCCCTGCGGCTCTCGCCGGCTGCCTCGGCGTCGGGCTCCTCTTCGGCCTCTTCAACGCCGTCGCCGTGACGCGGCTCGGCATCCTCCCCTTCGTCGTCACTCTCGCCACGCTGGTCGCGGGCCGCGGGCTCGGGCTCTGGATCACGCAATCTCAGCCGGTCTCCTTTCCAGACGCCGTTCTCGAGATCGGCTCGGCGCGGCTCTTCGGAGCGCTCCCGCTGCCCATCGCCATCTTCGCGCTCGTCGCCATGGCGGCCCACGTCTTCCTCACCCGCACGCAGACGGGGCGCCAGCTCTACGCGGTGGGTCGCGATCTCGAGGCCGCGAGGCGGGCGGGCATCCCCACGCGCCGGATCCGTGCCCTCGCCTACGTCGCCTGCGGGGGACTGGCGGCCCTCGGCGGCTTCATCGCCGTCGCGCAGTACGGAAACGTCAACGCCGGCTTCGGCAAGAACTGCGAGCTGAGCGCGATCACCGCCGCAGTCCTCGGCGGGACCAGCCTCTTCGGAGGGACCGGCAGCGTGCTGCCCGGAACCGTGCTCGGCGTGATCCTCATCCAGGCCGTGACGACGGGCCTCGTCTCCGCCAGGATCGATCTCTACCTGCAGGACCTCATCCTGCCGGCGATCATCTTCGCGATCGTGCTCCTCGACAGCATCCGCGCCCGCCTCAGGGGGCCATCCAGAACGCTGCGCCGCCGGGCCTGAGTCCCGGCGCGGCGCAGACCGCGACCGAGATGAGAGCGGGCGCTGCTGGACTCGCGGATCGGACGGCGGCTCTTGTGGTCACGGCGATGATTCCGGGTACAAAAACAGGGCGGAGCCCAGATCCTGAGCTCCGCCCTGCACATCGAGACAAACGTCTACTACTTGCACGTATCCGACATCTTGCCGCAGTCCAGCGGGTCGCCGGGCGTCGGATCGGCGGCGCAATCTGCCGGGAGATACGTGGCGTCGGACGGCGCCGGAGCCGCCGGCTCTCCCTGCCCGAGGAAGAGATAGCCGAAAACCTTGATCGCATCGGTGATCGTGAGAAGTCCGTCGTCGTCCGTGTCGCCGGCGTCATCGCACTCCAGTGCCGCGCCTCCCGTGAAGAGGTAGCTGAGGATGCGGATGCCGTCGGTGATGTTGATCACCCCGCTCGAGTCGGGATCGCCCCTGACGAAGCGGGTCACGGGCTCCTCGCCGCACTCCGGCAGCGTCGTCACTCCCATGCGGATGTTGTCGTAGAGCACGTCCTGTCCGTTGGAGTACTGCCACAGGCCGAAGTAGCCCTCCCGGTAGGTGTCATCCTCGACCGAGACGTACTCCACGCCGTCTCCCAGGATCCGGATCGTCGGGCCTTCGACCTCGATGCGCCAGGTGAGGGGCGGATCTAGAATCGCGTCGCCGGTTCCGGCCTGGAGCTGCGTGAGGGCGCCGTTGTCCCTCCGCGCCAGCACGATGCCGAAATCTTCCACGCGGTCGATCCACCAGACGGTGTAACCGCTGGTCTGCCCGCGAGTGGTGGGCGCCTGGGCGAAGAACATCACGCCTCCGTGACGTCCGACGCCGTCGGCCGGCTCAGCAAAGAACTCCAGGTCGTACTCGAGCACGAAGTCCCCTGCCATCACAGCGGGCGGATCGCCCGCCCAGAGCCAGTGCTCCACGGCGTCGGCGGTGTTGGTGGCGAGCTTGCCCTCGTCGGTGATCGACCAGATGCCCTGCTGCACGGTCCATCCATCGACGTCTCCGGCCGGCCGCTCGAAGCAGTCGGCGAGGGGGATCAGATCCTCGCTCGCGGTGATGACCCTCTCGAGGGACTCCGACCCGCCGCCGCTGTCCTCGACGGTGAGCGTCACGGTGTAGCTGTCCGGGAAGTCGTAGGTGTGGCTCGCCGTCGCGCCTGTCGCGGTCGAGCCGTCTCCGAAGCTCCACGAGTAGGACGTGATGGTCTGGCCGCCCAGGAACACCTCGGAGCACCCGGCGTCGAACGCGATCGGCTTTCCGGCCTGCGGAAGCCGGGGCGTCGAGGTGAAGCACGGTGTCAGGGCCACGCCCTCGACGTTGAAGTTGTCGATCCGTACCTCCTGCCCTCCAGCCCACGCCCAGAATCCGAAGAAGCCACCGCGGTACGTCGCATCGATCGCATCGATGTAGAGCACGTCGTCGCCGTAGACGCGGATGTGATCGCCGTCGACCTCGACGCGCCACTCGAGGGGAGGTTCGGCCGGGGCATCCGCCTCGAGGCCCATCCGGCTGTTCCCCAGGTCGGTGAAGGCGCCATTCTCGCAGCGCGTCAGGCGAGGACCCCGGTCGTTGTA
>JAFGKN010000822.1 GCA_016928605.1 Planctomycetota bacterium
CAGCTCCCCCTGAGCGCCTTCATGTACGTCGGCTCCATCGACGAGGCCGTGGAGAAGGCGCAGCGGATGAAGAAGGAGGAATGACCTTGGCCGGTGCCCTCCAGTGCACGATCACGACTCCGGAGCAGCGAGTCTTCGAGGGCGACGCGACATCCGTCGTCCTCCCCGCCGCCGCCGGCGAGCTGTGCATCCTGCCGCGCCACGCGCCGCTCGTCGGAAGCCTCGGCTTCGGCGAGCTGCGGATCACCGCGCCGGACGGCTCCACGCGCCGGTTCTTCGTCCAGGGGGGATTCCTGCAGGTCTATCAGAACGCGGTGACGGTGCTGGCGACATCCGCCGTGGATGCAGTCGATCTCGATCCGGCGGCGGAGGAGGCCGAGCTGGCGCGGCTCCAGTCGATGGTTCCGCCGGCGCAGGACGACCCCCGGGCGCTCGAGGCCCACGGCCGTCAAGTCGCGGTGCGGCGCAGCAGGCTGCGCATGGCTCGCAAGAAGCAGCAGGAGTGAACGAGAGTCCGATATGCGCTTTTCTGAGATCTTCCGCCGGGCGACCGAACCGGTCGTCTCCATCGAAGTGTATCCGCCGCGCACCGCGAAGGCCCGGGACAGCCTCGAGAGCGTCCTGCCGCATCTCGCCGCTCTGAGGCCCCGCTTCATGACCGTGACCTATGGAGCGATGGGCTCGACGCGGGAGCAGAGCGTCGAGATCGCCTCGCTGGTGCGCAACGAGCACGGGATGGAGACGGCCTCCCACCTCACGTGCGTCGGCGCGACGCGCGAGGAGATCGACGCCGTCCTCGATGCCGTCCGCGATGCGGGCATCGAGAACATCGTGGCGCTGCGCGGGGATCCGCCGGAGGGGGAGAAGGCGTTCGAGCCCGCCGAGGGCGGCTACTCCCACGCCGACGAGCTCGTCGTCCACCTGAGGGAGAGCGGCGAGTTCGGGATCGCCGTGGCGGGGTACCCGGAGAAGCACATCGAGGCTCCGGACATGGAGACCGATCTGCGGCACTTGCGCAGGAAGGTCGAGGCCGGCGCCGACATCATCATCACGCAGCTCTTCTACGACAACGCGCTCTTCTTCGAGTACGAGCGCCGCGTCCGGGAGCTGGGAGTCCGCGTGCCGGTGATCCCCGGGCTGCTGCCGATCCAGTCGCTGGGGCAGGTCGAGAAGATCTCGGCGATGTGCGGCGCGACCTTGCCGCCCGCGCTGAGGAGGCGCCTGGAGGCGGCGGGCGACGACCGGGCCGCGGTGCGCGACATCGGCGTGGAGTGGACGGCGGCCCAGGCGAGAGAGCTTCTCGATCGCGGCGCGGCCGGCATCCACTTCTACGTGCTCAACCGCGCGGAGCAGATCGAGCGCATCCTCCAGCGGCTGCGCTCCGACGGCACCCGCTGAGTGCTAAGCGGCGGGGGCGAGCAAAAAAGGCGCGGCACGCCTCGTCGAGGCAGGCGCCGCGCCTTCAGGGTGAAGCTGTCCCCGCGGAGGAGCCACCAGTCCGTTCTCTCGATCACGCCCTCCCGCAGCGGGAGTAGCTCGACAAGACAACGAGACAACCTTCTCCTGATCCCGAAAAGCACCTCTCCGCGGGAACGGAGGTTCCATCAAGCAAGCGGCATGCCTCGGTCTTTTTCCTGCCGCTTTTCATCTAAGCCTTTATAATCCGTGAGCTTAGTCTCTTCTGCGGATGGTCCACGCCCCCGCCGGGAGTGTAAAGCGCGCCTGACACCGTTTCCGTTGAGCCCGCTGCAGAGAGCGAGGTGCCGAGGCGGGCGGGCTCCCGATCCGCACGCGACCTTCAGCCCGAGGAAGATCCTTGCGCGACGTACGACTCGTGATTCCCGATGAGGTGGCGGACTTCCTCCGCGGGACGATCCAGAGAGCCCGCGGCAACGAGGTCTTCTTCTTCGGCCGCGTCGAGTGGGACGAGGGGCTCGCCGTCGCGACTCTCGATGAGGTCGACGTCGTGGCCCGCGGCAACAGCGTCTCCGTCGTCGCCATCCTCGAGCGAGCCGACCAGTGGGACATCGCGATCCACAACCACCCGAGCGGCGGGCTCGAGCCGAGCGACGCCGACGCCGAGATCGCCTACGAGCTCGGCGTCCGGAGCGTCGGCTTCGCGATCATCGACAACGATGCCCGCCGGCACTACCTCGTGGTCCCCCCCTACCGGCAGGAGGGGCCGCGGCTCGTCGATCCCGAGCAGATCCGGCGGATCTTCGCGCCGGACGGCCCTCTGGCCCGGCGGCTCGACGGCTACGAGACGCGGGCGGCGCAGGTGGAGATGGCTCTCGAGGTCACGCGCGCGCTCAACGAGAAGCGGGTCGTCGCCTGCGAGGCGGGCACGGGGGTGGGGAAGAGCTTCGCGTACCTGGTCCCGTCCATCCTCTGGGCCGTCGGGAACCGCCAGCGCGTCGTCGTCTCCACGGGGACGATCCACCTGCAGGAGCAGCTGGTCGCGAAGGACCTGCCGCTCCTCGAGAAGGTCCTCGACGTCGAGTTCCACTACAGCCTGATCAAGGGGCGGAGCAACTACGCCTGCCTGCGGAAGATCTCGCTCCTTCCCGAGGAGTTCCTGGTGGACCCGCCGCCCGAGGAGGAGAAGAGGGCGCTCCACGATATCGCCGAGTGGGCGCGGACCACCCGCGACGGGAGCCTCGCGGATCTCGGCTGGGTCCCTCCCCCCGAGATCTGGGAGCGGGTCCAGTCGGAGACCGACAAGTCCCTCAAGGTGAACTGTCCCCATTACCAGGAGTGCTTCTTCTACGAGGCGAAGCGCCGAGCCTTCAAGGCCCACGTCGTGGTGGCCAACCATCACCTCTTCTTCGCGGACCTGGCGGTCCGCCTGGCCACCGGCAATTACCGCTACGACCTGATCCTGCCGGGGTACCGCCGGGTCGTATTCGACGAGGCGCATCACCTCGAGGACGCGAGCAGCGACCATCTCGGTCTCGACATCTCGCGCCGCGGGCTCAGGCAGCGCCTCGGGCGGCTCCGCTCCCGCGACGGCCGCCGAGGCACGCTTCCGATCCTGATCCGGCAGCTCGATGGCTGGGGCGATCCGGCGGCGGCGGGCGCGCTCCGCGATGACTTCTCGGAGAAGCTTCCCGCCATCGCCGAGCGGATCGAGGAGTCCCTCCAGGAGATCGAGGACCGCGTGGAGGAGGAGACGTCTCCGCTCGCGTTCGCGGAGTCCGGCTCGGACGGCGAGCCGACCCGCGCGACCCGAACCATCCGCCTGCGTCCGGAGAGGGGCATCACCCCGCTCTGGGAGGTGGTGCGCGGGCGCCTCGCGGCGATCCGCCGGGATCTCGAGCTCATCAGCCGCCTCAACGATGCGGCTCTCAAGCGGGTCCGCGCGGCCAGGATCCTCGAGGAGAAGAGGGACGGAGCGTGCCTGGAGCTGGAGTCCTTCGGGGGACGCCTCGAGTCGCTCCTGGGCGACCTCGACCGCTTCCGCGACTACGAGGATACGGCCCTCGTGCGGTGGATCGAGTACCGCCCCGCCGCGGG
>JAFGKN010000177.1 GCA_016928605.1 Planctomycetota bacterium
AGGAACTCCCCCACCTGCTCGGGCGTCCGGTAGACGCCCGGCGGATCGTCCTTGGAGCCCTTCGAGCGGAGGTCCCGCGCCTTGCGGGGAGCTTCGTTCGGAAGGCGGCGCACCTCGAAGCCGGCCTCGCGGAGGGCCGACTCCTCCTTCGCCGTCGCGTAGATCGTCACCTCGCTCCCGCGGCGTCCGGCGATGTCGTAGCCCGCCTTGACGAGCGCGGGCAGCGCGTGATCTCCGGTAAGATCGACCTCGAGGATGCGGGTCTCGCCCGCGCCCCTCGCGGCGTACGCACGCGATGCCGCCGGACCGCCTCGCCAGCCGATCGACACCTCGATCCTGCGCGGGAAGCGGAGCCGGAGAGCCTCGGGGTCGAACCGGTGGAGGAAGAGCTCGAGGCGGAAGTAGTCGACCTTCGAGCGCCGCACCGGGGTGAGCCGGTACCAGGTGGAGAGCCTCTCGGCCCAGGGATTGCGGAGGCCGCCGCCGCGGTAGAACGACTCATCCCGGACGAAGCGCCGCCGGGCGAGCTCGCCGGGCGTCTTGGGGACCGGCTCGCGGGCCGGCCGCACCGGAGCGGAGAGCACGGCGTCCTCCCAGCGGGCATCCTCGAGCCAGACGTGGGGCCGCGGGCTCCGCCGCGGGGTCTCCAGCCAGATCTCGACGACCGGAAGCGCCGGCTCGCCAGGATGGGCGCGGCTCGGATGTCCGTCGAGAGCGACATCGACATAGCGCCCGCCGTCCGCCTCCCGCACCTCAGTCAGCGCCGGTGCATCGAGCTCGAGCGCGACGTCGATGCGCTCCGGCGAGTACCGGATCGACGGCCCGGGAGCCGCGATCGCAACAGAGGTGCCGAGGGCGAGAGCCGCCAGCAAAGCCAGCCGGCATGCACAGAGATGACTTGGTCCGCGTCTGGATCCCTTCCGCATGGAATGCCTCCTTCCTTGAGGCGCCATTGTATCCGAGGGCGGGAGGCGTGCATCCAGAATAAGCGAGTCTCTCACCCGACGCGTCGCTCGAGCCGCGGCTCGGCGAGCAGCTCGAGAAGCTCATCCCTGAGAGCTCCGGGCAGCGCGCCGGCGAACACCCCGGTGAGCCGTCGGGCCGGGATGAGCCGCTGGACACCGGCCGGGTGCTGGGCGCGATGCCCCCGCGGCCTCCCAGGCACCACGCGCCGAGCCTTGCCCGCGCCTCAGTCCCGCGTGCTCTGCCTCTCGAGATACTCCGGGGGGATCTTCGGCATGTTGCGTCTGCCGGGCGTCGGATCCCGCCAGACGCGGAAGCCCTTCGTCGCATCCTGCGTGCGGCCCCACGACTGGCCGGGCGGCACGCCGCGGAAGGCGATCGCATCGATCTTCAGGTTCCCCTCAGAGACTGGGCCGAAGAGGCCGAGGAACTCGCCGGAGTTCGAGAGCTTGAAGTCCGTGTGGCGGCCGCGGTCGAGCCCGTCGGCGTAGAAGACCTCGTAGCCGCCTGGCGCGATGACCACGTCCTCCGCGATGCGCCAGCGGGTGGTGAGCCGCTGCGTGTCCGTCAGGTACATCCCGCGGAGCGAGACGGGCCGGTCCGACGCGTTGTGGAGCTCGATGAACTCGCCCGGGGAATCGGTCTGGGGTCCGGGGCGGGGGCAGACCTCGTTGATGGTGATCTCGGGCCTCCGGTCCAGGAAGCAGGTGAGGTCGGGCGCTCCGAGGGGAAAGGCGCGCTCCACGCCATCCTCCGCCCGCGCCAGGAAGTAGTACGCCGTCCGCGGGCGATCGTCGCTCTTCTCGAGCGCGACGGAGAAGCGAAACAGCGTCTCCTCCCAGCGGAGCTGGATCTCCTCCCACTCGGCATCGCTCACCGGCCGGTACCGCAGCAGCACTTCGATCTTCAGGGCCTCGTCCACCGGCAGTCCGAGCGGCTTGAACCAGATCCGGAGGTCGCCGCCGCTGGACTCCTCGACGCCGTGCACGAAGTCGTAGCCGGCGCCTTTCCGCGCAGAGATGTCCCCTCCGGCCCGCTGCTCGCTCTCGTCGATGAAGCCCCAACCGCCGCCGCTGCGCCCGTAGACGAGGCCCTCGCTCTGGTAGCCGTAGATGGCGAAGTCGGCCAGGACGGTCGCGCGGCGCTCCTCGTCGCGCCGCCAGAGGCTCAGCACGCCGCCGGCGGGCGAGAGATGCTCGCCCTCCCGCGCGAGAGGCCAGCGGATCGCCGCTCCCGCGTCGAGGACGCGTTCGCCGAAGAGCGCGCGGCCTGCGCTCTCGAGGGACACCGAGAGCCGGTAGCCGCTCAGGTCGACAGGACTCTCCGAGCGGTTCTCGATCTCCACCCACGGCGCGCCGCCGCGGGGGCGGACCAGAAACCCGCGGATGGCCAGAGGCTCCGCGCGGCGGCCGCGGAGCTCGTCGATCGTCCGCCGGAGGATCTCGAGCCGCCGGCGGTGCGCCGCCTTGAGCCGCGCGGGCGCGCCGAGCGCAGAGTCTCCGCGGTCGAACGGCCAGAGGCGCGGATCGTGCACGACGACATCGCGGATCTTCTCCAGCTCGGAGTCGACGAGGCGGTCGAACACCTCCGGCGCGAGATCCCCCTCGATCATCTGCTCCACGCGGCGCAGGTACCTCTCCCTGAGCGCGCTCGATCCGAACAGGCGCGTGAAGAGGTAGAGCCAGGACGGCGGCGCCGGCTCGCCGCGGATCA
>JAFGKN010000823.1 GCA_016928605.1 Planctomycetota bacterium
AGTCCTCGGCTGGAGCGCGGATGAGAGGCGCCGCGAGGTGGAGTCCGCCCGCAAGGAGCTCGCGCCGTAGGCGCCGCGCGTCAGATGCGGCTGCGCCCTCCGAGGCCCGGAAAACCTGCGCCGGTTTCCCCAACATTGTCCCCCGAGCCCCATCGCGGTAGAATCGGCTACATGGGAAACACGCAAGAGAAGATGACCGCCTTGCACCTTGCTCTTCCGGAGTCGCTGACAAGGTTTGCCGAGGAGCGCGCTCTCGCTCGAAAGAGCTCGATCAGCGATTACTTCGCGGCTCTGCTCCGCCGCGACCAGGCAGTCTTTGCGAAAGAGAAGCTCGAGGAGTTGCTGGTCGAGGGCCTCCAGTCCGGCGAGCCCATGTCCGTCACCGATGAGTACTGGAACGAGAAGCGGCAGAAGCTCTCGGCTTCCGAGAGTCGAAAAATCCAGAAGTGACGCGTCTTCGGGTCCGTCCCAGAGCCGACGCCGACGTGGATGATGGGGCAAAATACTACGCGCAGCGCGCGAGCTTGGACGTTGCGCTTCGCTTCCTCCGGGCTGTCCAGGTTGCCTACGAGTTCATCTGCGAAAATCCACACGCGGCGCCTCATGGGAAGTTCCGCAGTCCCCTGCTCGAAGGCGTTCGGCGCTGGCGCGTCCCTGGATTCGAGAACCATCTCGTCTTTTGCCGCGTAGACGCGGATGGCGTGGAGATCCTGCGTGTCTTGCACGGCGCCCGCGACATCGACGCGCTTTTCGACAGCCAGGCGCCATAGAAGATGCCCTCCGCACCTGGCTGGCCGGTGGAGTCCTCGGCTGGAGCGCGGATGAGAGGCGCCGCGAGGTGGAGTCCGCCCGCAAGGAGCTCGCGCCGTAGGCGCCGCGCGTCAGATCCGGCTGCGGGGAGCCGGAGGTTCCCTCCGCTCGCTCGCCTTGCGAAGAGGGGGGCGCGGCGCGGCTCTCTCCCGCTCACCCGCCGCCTGGAGCACCTCGACCGCCTTCTCGAGCTGGCGGTCCACGCCCGCGGGCCATTCCCCCGGCAAGGGCCAGACGGTGTGATGGGGCACGGCGCCATTCAGCTCCATGTCCTCCCCGGTGGTCGCGATGTGCCATCCCCGGAAGGGCACGCGGATGTGGCCGACGTCGAGGATCTGCCGCGATCCGGTGCTGATGACGCCGCCGGCCGTCGTCACGCCGACGAGCTCGCCGCGCTCGAGCGTCCGGACGGCGTGGCTGAAGATCTCCGCGTTCGAGAAGCTGTTCTGGTTGCAGAGGACTACGATCGGCTTCTGCCACGTCGCGTAGACTCTACGGTCCTGGGGATAGCCGGGCCCGCCGCCGCGCGGCACCGTGATCGCGTGGTTGCGCGGCATCAGGACGTGCAGCAGGTGGTCGGCGGTGAATCCCCCGCCGTTCTCCCTCACGTCGATGATCAGGCCATCCCTGCCGGCGCCGACCGCGTAGATCTCCTGCTCGAATCTGTGGAAGCTCGGCCAGTTCATCCCGCGCACGTGAAGATACCCCAGCCTGTCCTTCGAGAGCGCGCCGGCCCGCGACCGGCCGTGCTCGACCCACATCTCGTAGAGAAGGCTTCGGGCGGCGGCGTACGGGATCGGACGGACGGAGACATCTCTCACCGCGCCGCCCTCCCCCTCCACGCGCAGATGCACGTCGCGCTCGAGGGGGCCGCCCAGAAGCGCCGTCAGGTCCAGGGATGGATCCACCGCCGTGCCGTCGATCGCCAGGATCGTCTCGCCGGCCGCCACGCTCGCCCCGGCTCGGTCCGCCGGCCCGCGGAGCAGCACGTCGCGAACCTTCAGGCCGGGACCGCGGTGCGATGGGTCGAAGCGGAGCCCCAGGTGAGCGGTGACCTCGCGCCACTCGTTCCCCCCTTCCGGACGCCGGTCGCTGCCCGTCCAGAAGAAGCCGAGATGTGATGCGTTCAGCTCTCCTAGCATCAGATGCACCGCGTCGGCGAAGGATCTGCCGTCAGCGGCCTCGGCGGCGGCTTCCCCGTACTTCCGGCGGATCTCATCCCAGTTGCGGTTGCCGAGCCGCGCGTCGTAGAAGTGGTCGCGCATCGTGCGCCAGCAGAGATCGAACGCCGCGCGCCGGCGCGCGCGCAGGTCGACCGTCTGCAGCGCCCGGAAGCGGTAGGCCGTCCATGCCCCGCCCGCGGCCAGGGAGCCCGGCACGCCTCCCGACAGCCCCAGGAGCCGGTCCCCCTCCTCGAGCCAGCGGGCGAAGGCTCCGGTGGTCGCCGACAGCTTCTTCGGGCGCCCATCACCCGTGATCTCCACGACGTGGGTCCCTGCCTGGCCGTCGACGACCGCCTCGAAGGCGAGCTTCTTCGAGTCCGGCGACCAGATGAGACCGCGCTCGGTGCTGTTCGGCACCGGAATCGTGCGGATGCGCTCGTGGAGGCCATCGAAGTCGATGACGACGGGCGGAGGCGGCTCGGGCTCCGGCTTCGGAGCGGCGTCCGGCCCCGTCGCAGCCTCCTTCGGCGCGCTCGGCTCCTCGGCAGGCTCGGCCGCAGGGGTCTCGGTCTTCGGCTCGCTCGGGCGGCGCGCCTTCGCCATCGTCTCGAGGGCCTTCTCCATGCGCCGGTCCCGCTCGCCTTTCTCGGCCTCCGCCTTCTCGAGCCACACGTAATGGATGTCGACCTCGCCGTCGGCGCGCTTCCCGGTGAACGCGATGAGCTTGCCGTCCGGAGACCAGACGGGGTCGTGATCGTCGTCGGGATGGCGCGAGAGGTTGAACGGCTCGCCGGTTCCATCGGAGCGCACGATCCAGATGTCCCGGTTGAAGTCCGCATCGCTCAGCGAGTAGACGATCCACCGTGAGTCCGCAGACCAGTCGTACTCGGGCGGGTTCCACGACGCGATGATCCGCGAGAGCGCGCCGCTCGCCAGGTCCAGCGTCCAGAGATCGCCGCGGCCCTTCACGAAGGCGAGACGGTCTCCAGC
>JAFGKN010000824.1 GCA_016928605.1 Planctomycetota bacterium
CCCATCGAGGCGCACAAGAAGATCCAGGCCAAGGAAGACATCATCCTCCTCGATGTCAGCAGCCCACGGGAAAACGAAGAGGTGCGAATACCCGGGGCGCGGCTGATCCCGCTGGGATCGCTGCGGGTGCGATTGAAAGAGCTCCCCTTCGACAAGACGATCATCGTGTTCTGCCGCATATCGCTCCGGGGCTACGAGGCCGCGCTGATCCTGCAGTCGGCCGGCTTCCAGAATGTCTACGTGCTGGACGGAGGCGTCGAGATGTGGCCGTACGACAAGGTCTGCGGAAGGCAGTAGCCGAGCGCCGAAGGCCGAACGTCGAACGCCGCGCCGGATGGCCCGGAGAACCCCTCTTGACAAGCCGGCGAGCCTGCGATTGCAATGGGACCATGGTGAAGAGAAGGCTCCTGCCGCCATCCACGCGAAAAGGACCGATGGAGGTGAGCCGGCCCGGCCGGCGCCGCTCGAGGCTCGCCCCATCCTTCGCCCGTTGCTGCCCCCACCGGACAGTCCCTCGACGCGTCGCTGGCCTGATAGTGGAGAACGAGGCATGATCAGCTTCCTGCTCCGTTGCGCCGCGCCCGCGGTGCTCGGCCTCGGCGTTCTCGCCGCGGGCTGCGCGTCGCACGGCACCGTGGAACTGCGCTACGACCCCGCGAGCGATGCGCAGATCGAGAGGAGCTCCGACCTGGAGGCGGTGACGGTTCACTTCAGGTCCTTCATCGACTCGACGAACAGCGCGGATCTCGGACGCTCCCGGATACATCCGGGCGGAGCCCTCTCCGAGCGCGTGCACTACTGGCCGAAGCCGCCCGAGTTCGCGGGCTGGATGAAGGAAGTCTTCCGAAAGGCGCTCGAGAAGCGCGGCTGGAAGGTCGAGGAGGGAAGCTCCCCAGGGAGCCGGGAAGCTCTCGTCCTGACCGTGCGGCTCCTGAAACTCTGGGCCGAGAGCGTGAAGGCGGAGGTCCCGGCGACATCATGGACGGGATGCGACGTCGAGTTCGAGGTCGAGTTGACCGACACCGCAGGCCAGCGCGCCATCTTCCGCAGGAAGTTCTCGGAGAAGGCCCACCTGCGGCACGAGGACGTCAAGGAGCGCGGCTCGACGGGAGAGTACGCCACGGATGAGCTCAACCACGCGCTCGCACTCGCAGTTCGCCGCTTCGTCATGGATGCCTCCATCCAGTACGCGGTGTTCGGCTTGCCTGACGGGATGGGCGGAGATATCCCCTTCAACACTCTGCTGATGGTCCGCCGGGTCCATCTCATCCCGGCACATGACCTCGTGACGGGCGAGCAGAGGTTCGCCGACATGATCCTGAGCACCTGCCTGGAGCGGAATCCGAGGATCGGATACGACCTGCTGATCGAGCGCGGCTCGATGGATGAGTGCGTCCAGATCGCCAGGAACATCGCCTCGCGGCCGTTCATCGTCATCCAGAAGCCCGAGACGGACGCGCTGGTGACGCGAGGGAGAGCCTTCGACCGCGACTGCATCGTGATCCGCGACACGCGATACGTCACGCTGCGCGAGATCGGCACGGGAGTTCTCCTCTCGCGGCCGGAGTACGTCCTCTACGGACTCGAGGGAGAGGGGACCCTCCGGAGCTATCTCGAGTCTCAGGGCCTGAAGGTCTGGAGCACCCAGCGCAGCTCGCTCTCGACGCCTCCGACATCGCCTCCGAGCGGCGAGACGCAGCCATCCGGAGGCCCCGGCGCGCCGTGACCCCGCTGACGTCCGCGGGCATCGACCTCTCGGGTTTCCGCACGATCCTGGGACGACACCTTTCTCGGAGGACCTGCCATGCATCGGCTGCTCGGAATACTCGTTGCGCTGCTCGCCGTCTCCCTGCTCCCGCGCGGCTTCTCGAGCCTCGCCGCGGAGCCGGAGCGAAGCCCGGAGCAGGAGCCTTCGGCGGCGGGAGCCGGCCGGGAGGCTCGCGCGTCCCCTGTCCGCTTCACCGCTCACCGCCTCGACACGTTTCGAGGCGAGGCTTGCGGCGTCGGCGACTTTGACGCCGATGGAAAGCTCGATATCGTCGCCGGGCCTAACATCTATCTCGCTCCCGGCTGGAAGCCGTGGACGATCCGCACGCTCGAGGGGTCCGTGAACGAGAACGGAGATGGCTACTACTGGGACTTCATGAACGCTCCGCTCGATGTGAACGGCGACGGGCGCCTCGACGTCGTCACCTGCTCCTGGCACGGCATGAAGTCCGAGTGGCTCGAAAATCCTGGGCCCGCCGCCGGCGAGTGGAAGGCGCATCTCATCGAGAAGAGCGGCAACTTCGAGTGCGGAGATCTCCACGACATCGACGGGGACGGAGAACCTCTCGAGGTGTTTCCTCACGTGCAGCCCACGGTCTGGTACGAGGTGGGCGAGAAGCCGGACGGCACCCGCGGCATCCTCAAGCACGTCGTGAGCGAGAAGCCGCTGGAATGGGGAGGCGGCGTGGGCGATGTGAACGGCGACGGACGTCCGGACATCCTGCGGCCCTCGGTCTGGTTCGAGGCTCCGCCCGATCCTCGCCGCGGCCGGTGGAAGGAGCATCCCCTCGCCGTCGGACACCTGGAAGAAGGCAAGGCGGACCACACGCCGCAGATCCTCGTCTACGACGTCAATGCGGACGGCCGCGGCGACATCGTCACCAGCTCTGCGCACGGCTACGGGATCTTCTGGTACGAGCAGACCGGGCCGAGAGACGAGCCTCGCTGGAAGCAGCATCTCATCGACCGCTCCTGGACGCAGGCGCACAGCCTCGCGCTCGCCGACCTGGACCGGGACGGAGACCTCGATCTCGCGGCGGGCAAGCGCTTCCGCGCTCACAACGGCGGCGATCCGGAGGGCGACCGGCCGCCGGTCCTCTACTGGTACGAGCTGCGCCGCGGGCCCGAGCCGGCGTGGACGCGCCACACGATCTCAGCCGGCGAAGGCGTCGGCGCCGGTCTCGCGATTCCCGTCGTAGACCTGGACGGCGACGGAGATCTCGACATCGTCGTCACCGGCAAGTTCGGAGGCCCCGTCTGGTTCGAGAACAGCGGGAAGCAGTAGACGCGCCGGCGAACGGCCGTCCCGCGCGTGCCTCGAGACCCCGCCCGGCTCTCAGGACCGCTGCTCCACGCGCCCCGGCTCTCGGAGGCCGGAGCCCCGGCGTTTCGTCAGCGCATCGCCGAGATCCTCGCGAGCGCCTTCGGCCAGCCTCTCGAGCCTTTCGACGACCTCTGGATGGAGGCGAGCGAGGTCCTTCGTCTCCGAGATGTCGCTCTCGAGATCGTAGAGCTCGAGCCCGACCCGCGCCGACTCGTAGGCCACCGGGATGCCGCCCGTGCCTCCGCGGCGTCCGGCGAGCGTACGGTAGGTGTGCGGGAAGTAGAGCTTCCAGCGGCCGCTGATGACCGCTTCCAGCGCGCCGCGCTGGTAGTAGATGAAGTAGGCCTCCTGCGGGCTCTTCGCGCCGGGCTCGCCGGAGATGAGGGGCCAGATATCCCTGCCGTCGATCCTGTGCTCCGGCAGCTCGGCGCCGACGAGTTTCGCGACGGTGGGCAGGATGTCGATCGTCATCGCCGGCTCCGAGCAGATCGTCCCCGCAGGGATCCGGCCCGGCCACCGCATGATACAAGGGCTGCGGACGCCGCCCTCCCACGAGGTGCCCTTCCCCTCGCGCAGGGGAAACGCCGAGCCGCCGTGGTCGCCGTAGGAGAGCCACGGACCGTTGTCGGATGCATAGATCATGAGCGTGCTCTCCGCGATTCCGCTCCGCTCGAGCGCGTCCATGATCCGGCCGACCGACCAGTCGATCTCCATGATCACGTCGCCGTAGAGGCCCCGCTCCGACTTGCCGCGGAACTTGCCGGACACGTAGAGCGGCACGTGAGGCATGTTGTGCGGCACGTAGAGGAAGAACGGCCGGTCCCTGTTCCTCTCGATGAACCTCACGGCGCGCTCGGTGTACCAGGTGGTCAGGTTCCGCTGGTCGGGGTTGTAGCCGACGATCTTCTCCCCCTCCACGAGCGGCAGCGGCGGGAAGCTCTTCGCCGTTGGATGGTAGGGCCACATGTCGTTCGAGAAGGGGAGGCCGAAGTACTCGTCGAAGCCGTGCCTCGTCGGCAGGAACGGAGGGAGGTCTCCCAGATGCCACTTGCCGAAGATCGCCGTCGAGTATCCGCGCTGCTTGACGACCTCGGCCAGCGTCATCTCGCTGGCGGAGATACCCACGCGCGAGCCGGGCCCCAGCGCCCCATGGATGCCGATCCGGTTGGAATAGCAGCCGGTGAGAAGCGCGGCGCGCGAGGCGGAGCAGACCGCCTGGGCGACGTGGAAGTTCGTGAACCGGCGCCCTTCCCGGGCGAGCCGGTCGAGGTTCGGCGTGCGAAAGCCCTTCGCCCCGAACACCCCCACATCTGCATAACCTTGATCGTCGGTGAAGATGACGACGATGTTGGGAAGCCGTTCCTCGGCGGGGGTCCCGGCCGAGACGGCGGGGGCGGCCGAGGCGAGCCACAACCCCGAGATCGTCGAGAAGAGAGCGGCGCGGCGTCGGTTCATGGTCGTGGTCCTCTTGCTGGAGAGCGCGGAGAATCCCTCCCCCGAGCCCACCGAGCAGCCCGGGCGGCAAGAGAGACTGTAACCTGTCAGCGGCGTCAGGCGGAACGAGAAAAGGCGCTCCCTGCAGCCCTCGCCAGGGGGCGATCGCCGCATCCGCTCCGCCCCGGCGCGCGCCCGCCGTGCTCTAGTGGGAAAGAGAAGGCTCGGATCCTCACGGTCCGTGTGAGATAATCCAACCCGTATCCGTTCACCGGCGTTGCACTGGACTGCGGGGTTGCAGCGGGCCGGCATCGAGCCTTCGCAGCGTTGGAGCCGCGTTTCCAGCTGGTTGGCGCCGTCCGCTCAGCGCCGCTGAACGGCTGTAATTCACCTTTGTCATTCGGGTGGTCTACCAATCCCCTGCATCTGTCTCTGCGAGGTTCTCCGATGTGGAAACGAGCCTGCTTCCGGATCCTCTCGGTCGCGGTCCTCCTCTCGATCCTGACGCTCGCGAGCGCGGCCCGCGCCGCTGAGCGGCTGCATCTGTCGCTGCCCCTCGAGTTCATGCCGCCGGCCGGCAGTCCTCAGGCGGTCGAGCTCGCCGATATCGACCTCGACGGGATCCTGGATGCGGTCGTCGTCATCCCGGAGTCGTCCATCTACGCCTGCTATCACGGCGCCGGCGACGGGACATTCACGAGCCGGATCGCTTCGGGCTCCCTCTACCTCGAACCGACGGACCTCGTCGTCGGTGACTTCAACGGCGACGGCCTGCCGGACATCGCGGCGATCAACAGCGCCTGCAGCTCCTGAGGGGGCGCGTACTACTATCTCTCCATGGTCATGGGGAGTCAGCCAGGTGCGTTCGCTTACAGGACCAACATCATCGTGGGCCCCATCCCCGCTCAGATCGAGGAGGGCGACTTCAACCGCGATGGCAGGCTCGACGTGGCGATCCTGAGCATCGGTACCACCAGCAGCTCCGGTCTCGAGTACCGCCAGTCGCTCTACGTGCTCCGCGGCGACGGAGCCGGCGGATTCGCGACGCCCTACACGATCGCGGCCCCGACCACGGATCCAGCCGCTCGCTTCGCCACGGGCGACTTCAACGGAGACGGCTGGCTCGACCTGGCTCTCCTCGAGGCGAGCTACGGACACGTGCGCCTGGCGCTCAACACGGCGGATCCAGAGAGCTTCGGTTTCCAGGAGCAGCCGGAGCCGTCCGCCGTCGATGTGTCGCATCGGGACATCGCCGCAGGTGACTTCGACGAGGACTCGAGGGACGATGTCGTTGTGGGCGGAGCAGGAGGAGCCTTGAGCGGATACGCGGATCTCCTCGTCTCGAGCGGCGACGGCACACTCGCAGCGCCGGTTCGTTACAGCCTCTCGGGTCGGGTGCAGAGGCTGTCGGCGACGGACATCGACGGCGACGGCCACCTCGACCTCGCTCTCGCGACATCGACCGGAGGCGGACTCTACCACGCGTGCGTCCTCCAGGGAGACGGAGGGGGAGCCCTTGCCGATCCGGTCTCCACGACGATCTTCGATCCTGCCGCCGACCTCGCCGCCGGCGATCTGGACGGCAACGGCGCGCTCGACCTCGTGATCGCCCAGCCGACGAGCCGCCTCCTCACCTCCGTTCTCGCGACCGTGGTCCCCGAGGGCCAAGGGGTCTTCATGCGCGGCGACGCGAACGCTGACCGGCAGATCGACGTCTCCGACCCGGTCGCCGTGCTGCTCTACCTCTTCGCCGGCGGGGCGACCGATTGCCTCGAGGCTCTCGACGTCAACGACGACTTCGATGTCGACATCACAGATCCGGTCCACCTGCTAGGCTTCCTCTTCCTGGGAGGATCGCCGCCTCCTCCTCCCTTCCCGGATGAGGCCGCCGACGGCGCGGAGGAGACCCTCGGCTGCGAGCGATGAGCGTCGCCGGTGCGAGCGCCATCTGGCTCTGCTTTCTGTTCTTGTCGCTCTTCAAGCTCGAGATCGGCGAGATCTCGTCCGTCGTCGAATCCCCCTACGGGTTTCACGTGCTCACCCGGCTGCCTCTGGAGCAGTATCAGATGTCAGCCGCTCAGATCCTGATCCGCCACGCAGAGGGAATCGGGGCGCCACCCTCGATCCAGCGAACGAAGGAAGAGGCGAGCGCCCTCGCCGAGAAGATCCTCGCCGAGCTGAACCAGCCGGAGGCGGACTTCGCGGAGCTCGCGCGCCGCTGGTCCGAGCATCCCACCGCGGCCGAGGGCGGGAACCTGGGCACCGTCCGCCGGGGCAATGTCTCTCTTCCCCCCGGCGTCGAGGAGATGGTCTTCGCCCTCCGCCCCGGCGAGATCTCCGAGGTTTTCCAGACCCCGCAGGGATTTCACATCCTCTTGTGCTGGGAGTAGTTGCGTCGCAACTCGGAAGGGCTTCCCCCCCCGATCGGGCGGTTCGAGCCCCCGCCGTCCGAGCCGAATCCATCAGCGCTCCAGAGCTCATCCCAGAAAAAACCGGATTTTCGTCGTCACAACACGCCTGCCAGGGGGCTCATCCAGGTACCAAACGCGTGGTTTCCGGAGTCGGTGTGTGGGTACGAAGCATCGGCCTTGGGGACTCGCGGCTGGGCAAGGAAGGGTTCCGCGGGGGAGTCCCGATCAGGGAGACTCTTCGGAAGTCCAGCTCGATCCCACCGCGAGCCAGGCAACTGGCGGCACGGAATTCAAGAGGACAGCATTCCACTGGGGAAGAGAGCGGGCGCCCGATGAAAGGGCCGGAGAGCGGCCCGGCAAGGACCGGAACGCTCCTCCGGCCCGTTGTTTGCCCGCTCCCCAGCGGCGTTGGCGGAGCCTCTCGCGCTACTCCCCCGCCCGGGGCCGCTCCTGGATCGACTCGAGATGGCAGACGGCGCCGATGCCGATCTCGGCGGCGTTGGCCTCGTCGGTGTCGATGTGCATCTCGAGCTTGAAGTCCGGCCGCACCCGCACGAGGACGTCTCCGAAAATGAGCGAGCGCGGCCCTCCCTCCACGTGGACTCGGACGATGTCGCGATCGCGGAGCGCGAGATCGAGAGCATCCTCCGGGCTCATGTGGATGTGGCGCAGCGCGTTGATGACCCCCTCCTCGATCGTCACGGCTCCGGCAGGGCCTTCCAAACGGAGGCCGGGGCTGCCCTCGAGGTCGCCCGATGCGCGGATCGGGGCGTCGATCCCGAGCTTGAACTCCTCGGTGCGCGAGATCTCCACCTGCGTCCGGTCGCGGCAGGGACCCAGCACTCGCACCCGCTCGATGCGAGCCTTGGGGCCGACCAGCGTGACTCGCTCCTCGCAGGCGTACTGCCCCGGCTGAGTCAATTCGGCCGCTGGGGTCAGCTCGTGGCCTGCACCGAAGAGCGCCTCCACGTGCTCTTGCGTCAGGTGCACGTGGTGCGCCGAGACCGAAAGCGGGATGGAGAGGTCCTTCTTCTCCTTCAGGACGCGAGTGACTCCCGCGCGGCGGAGCGCCTGCACCGCCTGCCGGGCGATCATCCGCTCCTCGTCAGTTCCGACGACCAGCACGCGTACCCTCGACTCGCGGTCGGAGATCTCGATGGAGTCGCCAGCCCGCACTCTCGCGCGCTGGTTCGCCTCCTCGTCGAGGAGGATGCCCATGGAGGAAAGCCCCTGGCAGATGCGCGCCCTCGCGCCGGCGCTTCCCTCGCCGATCCCTCCGGTGAAGACGATGGCGTCCGCGCCGCCCAGAGCAGCCAGATACGAGCCGAGATACTTCTTCGCGCGGTAGCAGAAGCAGCGGATGGCGACCAGCGCGGCATTGTCCCCCGCCTCCGCGGCCTTCTCGAGCTCCCGCATGTCCCGCGTGAAGCCAGAGAGGCCCAGGAGCCCGGACCGGCGGTTGAGCAGATCGTCCATCTCCTCCACGGACATCCGCCCCTCGCGCAGCAGGTGGATCACCAGCCCGGGATCGATGTCTCCGCAGCGCGTGCCCATCGCAAGCCCTTCGAGCGGAGTCAAGCCCATGCTGGTGTCGATCGACCGGCCGTGCTCGATGGCCGCCATCGACGCGCCGCTTCCGAGGTGGCAGGTGATGAGCTTCAGCTCGCCGAAGG
>JAFGKN010000178.1 GCA_016928605.1 Planctomycetota bacterium
AAGGCTGCCGGCGATCGGCGCGGGAAGTCAAGCCAGAGCGGGGCGGCGAGTCGCGCGGTCGGGGCGAGCCGCCTCCGGAAGGCGGGAGCACCGCCGGAGGGCGGAGCGCCGGGCGGCCCGTGATCTCCGCGTTCTCCCCGGTCCTTTGCCTCCTCCGCCGGAGCGGGAGAGGCGGGATGGTGTCGATCGTTTCCCGAGCGCCGGCCGCGAGGCCTCTGCGCGTTTCGAAATCCGGCTCCGGTAAGGCGGCGATGCCGAGATGAGTCCACCGAGAGATCCGCTGCGCGTCTGCCAGCACGGCTGTCTCCTCCTGGCGCACCACGTCTTCTGCCCGTGGCACGGGACGCGCGTGCGGCCGCTCGTGGGGTTGCGCCTCGGCAACCACCGCATCGAGAGGCCGCTCAGCACCAAGGGCGGATTCGGCGCGGTCTACCTGGCGCGCAACGTCACCCAGCGCGACCAGGAGGCGGCGATCAAGGTCCTCAAGCCGCCTCACTGCTACCGTCCCAACATCGTCAAGACCTTCATCTACGAGTCGGGGCTCGGCAAGGGCATCCAGATCGGACAGATCCCGAAGATCTCCGACGTCGCCGAGAGCCCGTGGCCGCACATCAAGATGGAGTTCATCGTGGGGAGTCCGCTCGAGGATGAGCTCCGCGAGCTGCGCCAGCCGGCCAGGTCCAGCGGGCGGTGCGGATGGCAGAACCTCGAGGAGGCCCACGGCATCCTGATCGGCATCGCCAAGGCGCTGCAGGCGAGCCACCAGGTCGGTCTGATCCACCGCGACCTCAAGCCGCTGAACGTGCTCCTGGTGGAGAAGGCGCAGCGGAGGGGCCAGGCGGAGGACTGGGTCAAGGTCATCGACTGGGGCATCGCGATGCGCATCCTCGATGAGACGGACCGCGCAGAGAGCCAGAAGCCGCACGGCGAGAAGGGGTCGACGACCGTCGAGTTCGTCAACAAGATCGTCGAGGGGATGGGCTCGCTCCCCTACATGGCCCCCGAGCACTTCCAGCGCAAGACGGGCAAGTACAGCGATATCTACCAGTTCGGCATCATCGCCTTCGAGATCCTGACCGGCCAGTTCCCCTACAAGAAGCCGGACGAGAACACGGTCCAGGCCTGGCACAACATCCACTCGTACCAGAGGCCGCGCAACCTCAGGCAGCTCAGACGTTCCGTTCCGCGCAGCCTTGCCCGCGTCGTCCACCGCTGCCTCGAGAAGGATCCGGCCCGCCGCTATCCCGACGGCGAGGCGCTGCTGAAGGACGTGGCGCGAAAGCCGCTACCTCGCTCGGTGCGCTACGCGATGGCCGCGCTCCTCGTGGCCGTCGTCTCTCTCGGCATCTACCTGATCTTCTTCAGCGCTGGCACGGTGCTCCTGCCGAGCTTCTTCGTCGGAGCGCGCGGGCTCGAGGCCGTCGCCTACGAGAACGATCCGGGAGCGAAGGAGGAGAAGGGCGACTTCGAGAAGCCGCGCTGCTTCTGGCTCCGCAGTCTCGACCAGCTCGCGGGCATCGGCGCCGTCACGCTCTCGCCGGGAAGAACCCTCACCGACCTCGGCCTCGAGCACCTGAGGGAGGGCTCCGAGGGCAGCGAGCCGCTCGGCGATGGGCACTTCGCGCCCGCGGCGGGCAGCGACAACGTCGAGCTGCGCTTCGACCGCATCGGAGAGTTTCTGAAGACGGAGTACGGAGAGATCGATCCGGAGACGACCCGGAAGTTCGTCTTCGCGCCCACGGGGCGCATCGTGCAGGGGGCGACGTCCGAGGAGTTCCGCCATCGCTTCGCGCTGGCCTTCGACGGCCTGCCTCCCCGCGTCTCCGCCGTCCGCATCACGCCGAGCTGGGAGCCGAAGCCTGCGAACGACCTTCTTCTCGACTCGCTGGACGCGGGAGGGAAGGCTGTGGAGGTGCGCCTCTACGCGCCGGCGGGGGCGATCCCCAGGAGCGTGACTCTCTCCATGACCGTCGCGGAGGAGAACCTCGCATCCACTGATGGGAGCTATGTCCGGCCCGCGCAGGACGGACAGCCTCTCGGCGTGGAGATCAGCTACAGGATGGAGAGCGAGACGAGGCACCTCACGCCGCCGCCCGCATCGAGGGATGGGGCCGAGTACACGTTCGAGGTCCTCCTGCCGGACCTTCCCGAGCCCAGCCCCAAAGGGGGAGAGCGCCGGTACGAGATCCGTGTCACGGACAAGGCGCAGAACCAGGTGAGCCTCACGCTCGACCTCGTGCTCGACAGCGGCCTCGCCGCATCGGCCGCGGAGAGCCTGACGAAGCTCGAGGAGGGCAAGGCTTCGCTCTCCCTGACGTGGAACGAGTCCTACGACCCCGCGCGCGAGCATCTCGCCCTGAGGTTCGAGAGCAGCAAAGATGCCTCGCAGAGCTTCGACGTCGAGGTGGCCGCGGTTGAGCGGTCCGCGAGCTCAGGAGAGTGGAATGCGCTCTTCGCGCTGGACCGCGTGCAGCTCCAGCGCATCCAGGAGTCTCCGGACCTCTGGTACCTGCTGGCGACGGTCCGCGAGCCGCTGTTCGGGGGAGCGGCTCCCGCCCCGGAGGCGCAGAGGCCGCTGCGCGTCGTGGTCGAGCGCGACAGGGAGATGGCGATCGGCGACTTCGCGGACCGGGTCTTCCTCTCCTTCGACGGGGATGCGACGGGCGAGAAGAAGCTCCACCTGATCCCCTATCCGCGCTTCGAGGATGCGGAGCGGATGCTCGTCTTCGAGACGGAGACGGCGCCGAGCGCAATCCGCATCTGGCAGCTCGACAGCGACATCGCGGAGCACGGCTACGCCATCCACTGGAAGTCCGCCAGGTTCACGGCGCCGGACAGGTCGATCGACCTCCTGGACCGCCACTCGGCCGGCGAGGAGGCAGGGCGGGGCCGGTACCTCGCTCTCTCGCTCGAGGGCCTGATCGAGGAAGGGAGCTCGCTGCGCTGCGAGATCGAGCTCAAGAGCCTCTGGGGGGTGGGAACGCTCAGCGTGCCCGTCACGGTCCAGTACACGAAGAGGTTGCCGCGCTTCTTCGACACGAGCCTCCAGATGCAGAAGCAGAAGACCGAGGCGCTGATTCCGGAGAGCAGCGTCCACGTCAACGGCAAGGAGGAGCTGAGGCTCGTCACGCGCTGGCGTCCGACCTACCAGCGAATGACCGTGCGCGTGCAGGGATTGAGCGGCGACGAGGTCGACTCGCGCCCGATCGAGGCGTACCTCCGGGACATCGAGAATCAGAGCGAGAGAGTCTTCACCCACGTCCTCGTCAACCGCCGAGGGGAGCCGCTCGGCGAGGGCATCTACAACCTGGCCTTCGACCTCGAGGACATCTTCGGCAACAAGGAGACCTACCAGAACAACAAGGTCTTCAGCCACGGACCGCCTCCGCTGATCGAGATCGACGAGTGTCAGGGGGAGGAGTGCGAGGTGCGCAAGGGGAAGGAGGGCAGCCGGTTCGTCGCCCGCGTCGACGACAAGAGCGGCATCAGCCGCATCCGGTTCGTGGTCGAAGGCAAGGAGCTCTTCGGCGGCGCGGTGGAGGCCCTCCTCGAGGAGACGCGGAGAAGCGAGCTGGAGGCGGCCGGGATTCTCCTCGAGCAGATCCAGCGTCCCCAGTCGCACCTGACGAGCGTGCGGCTCGTCTACACGGACTGGAAGGTGGGCGAGCGCAAGACGATCGAGATCAGCGCCTGGGATCACGACGTTTCCGGCCGCGCGCCGGGGGAGAAGAGGGTCGTCGCCAAGTGCACGTCCGAGATGCTTCCCGCCGTCGTCCCGTGGAAGGGCCTCGACTGGATCCGGATCGGCGGCGAGAAGGAGCTGGAATCGGCCTTCTACATCTGCCGCGTGGAGGTCTCGCGGGGCCAGTACGGCGACTTCGACTTCTACGCGGACGGCTCGAAGCATCCCGAGGACAGCCTGGACGATAACCTGCCGGTCACGGACATCGAACCTGCGGAGATGTGGGAGTTCGCGCGGCGCAACGGGTGCTATCTGCCCACCTACACGCAGTGGAAGAAGACCGTCGAGGGCGGGTACGCGCATCTCGTCGACAGGAACGTGCTGGCGGCGAGCCTGGATGGCAACCTCAAGCCGGAGGAGCGGGACTTCATCGCCCGGCTGCGGGGCGTCGTCCATCACCCGGAGACCACGAGCAAGACCTTCCTCGAGCTCTCGGGGGCGGGGGATGGCCGTCTTCCCGAGGCGTTGGTGCCGGTGGGGAGGGAAGCCGAGGACTGGAAGGCGCTGATCGAGACGGCGTATCCCGGGCTCTTCCACTCGGTGCTACACCTCCTGGGCAACGCGCAGGAGGTCGTCCTGCGGGATGAGAGCCCTCTCGAGCGGCCCGAGTTTCAATGCATCGGGGGCAGCTATCGAGCCCGCCTCCACAACTTTCTCGATCCGCTGCAGGTGGCACCGGACGACAAGCGCAGCTACCGCGGGCTGCGGCTGATCGTGCTCCACGAGAGCCGTACGGAGAAGGCAATGACCTGGGAAGCCAACGAGCAGTTCCAGGCCGCTCTGCAGAAGGCGCAGAGCGACTGAGACCTTGCGCGGGATCCGCCGCTGCGGTACGACGGAGACCTTGCGCGCGAGCTGTCCTTTCGAGTATCAGGAGTCAGGAACCTTCAGGAGTATCCGCCATGTACCGATCGAGTCTGCTCACGGCCGCCGTCCTCTGGCTCCTCGCGAGCTGCAGCGCTCCCGATCCCTACTCGGGAAAGGCCTACGATGACGCCGTCTCCACTCCGGTCCTCCCCTATGCCGTGAGGATCAAGGAGATCCAGTTCACGGATGTCGAGGCCGAGCCTGGCGCCGTCGACGATGATCCCGCGATCCTCGGCGTCAAGCCCGCGCGGATCGTGGATCCTCAGAACGAGCTGCAGATGCGCGCGAAGATCAAGGATGCGCTGGAGACCTACCGGGTCTTCACTCTCGTCGCCTACGACGAGACCGACTTCCAGAGCCGCAGCCTGACGCCGGAGCTGGAGATGGAGGTCATCCTCGAGGCCCGCACGCACCTGAGGGACTTTCCCCACGAGGCGACGGGCATGAAGTGGTGGAATCTCTTCCTGTGGCTCTTCGCCGGTTTCCCCGGCTGGATCATCGAAGACATGCATGTCGACCCCGGCGTCGAGAAGATCATCTGCCGCCTGACTTCGACCGGCGGCGTCAGCGGCGGGGAGGTCTTTCGCCGCGAGATCGATCTCGCCGATGCCGATCTCCTCAACTTCATGAGGAGGGCGCACTGGAAGGAGTACCTGATGAACATCATCATCCCGCCCTTCCTCATCTCGTCCGACCGCGAGACGGCGGACGAGTCGCTCTTCGACAACTACGTCTCGCGCATGCAGAGCGGGCTCTCCCGCGAGATCAAGGGCGGCCTCTCCCGCCACATGGCGGGCATGGAAGGCAAGGCCCCGCAGCTCCTCCTGATCTCGCCGGTGGAGGTCGGCGGCGAGATCAGCGGGCCCTCGCGCTCGATCGACGTGCTCGTCTTCTCCGACGAGGAGGCGGAGACGATCGAGGTGGAGCACATCGCAGCCGGCGAGAAGCCGGCGAAGATCCTCGACGAGGAGCTCGCGCCGGTCGCCAGGACGCAGTGGCGGGAAAAGGCGAGCCGCGTTCTCACGGGAGAGATCGACTACCTGCTCGCCTATGGAAGCGTCTTCGGCATCGAGATCCCCGATGCCCTGGCCGATCTGCCGCGCGGCGGCGACGGGTATCTGCGGTTCAAGGTGGCCTTCTCCACGCGAACCGGAACCGTCACCCGCACGTGGACCGCTCCCTACTGACGGCTCCTCCATCCGAGATGCGCGCTGGAGGTCTTCGAGATGGCTTCACCGAGCCCCCTCCTCTACTGCACGAGCTGCGGCCGGCAGATCGGGATCCAGGCGAGATGCCCCGAGTGCGGAGCCGAGAACGAGTTCATCGATGTCCCGGCCCCCGCCGTCTCCTTCCGTTTCGACGAGGATCACCTCTGGAGCCCCGAAGCGGTCCTCGATGCGCTGAACTCCCAGGGAGCTGCGCCGCCGCCGCCGCCGCAGCGGGGCGCGGGGAGCCAGCCGGCCGGATCTCCGGAAGCGGGGGGCGGCGCGGCGGCCGATGCGGGAGGCGAGGCTAGCCTCTTCTTCGACTTTCCCGCCGGTCCCGGCGCGAAGCCGCAGCCGAAGCCGGGCGCCGGGCCCCGTGCGATGCGGCCGGCGGAGCCGCGCCCGCCGCATCCCGGCGCGCCAGGAGCGCAGCCGGGGAGCGGAGACGGAGCAGCCAGGGGAGGCGGCGCGGCGGGAGAGACGAGCGCGAAGGCGGCAGCATCCGGCGCAGCGGATCCTTCACACGCGCCGAGCCTCTTCTTCGACTTCCCCGCGGACGGTCCGGCGTCGGCACCGGGCGAGGGCCGTCCGGCTCCGCCGCGTCCCGGCGGCGCGTCCGCGGCGGAGCCGAAGGGCGGCGGTGCGGCTCCTCCTCCGGCCCCTCCGTCTGCTCCAGGCGGCGAGGCCACGTTCATCCTGCCGGCCGCCGACGCGGAGCCTGCGGTCCCCGAGCAGACCTTCATCCTCCAGGAGCCGGAGGCCCCGCCCGTCGTCGCGACGCTCGTGAGGCTCTCGCCGCCCGGCCAGGGAACGATCTTCGCGATCCGCCCCGGGACCACGTCGATCGGAACCCAGGGGACGGACATCGTGCTCGACCGCAAAGTCGACCGTGCCGTCTCGCGCCGCCATGCGGACATCGAGTGCCAGGCGCTTGAGGGGAGCTACCGCTTCGAGCTCATCGATCGGGAGTCGAGCAACGGGACCTTCATCGGCGGCCGCAGGGTGAAGGGCTCCGCCCCCCTCGAGAGCCAGGCCGTGATCCGCCTGGGGAACGT
>JAFGKN010000825.1 GCA_016928605.1 Planctomycetota bacterium
AGGGCGGCGTCGGCGCACCCGCGGGCGGCCTCCACGAGGGAGCCCAGCGCCTCCGCGCTGGCGGTGCTCCCCCAGCAGAAGTTGTCGAGGATCGCCGTGCGGTCGGGACGCCCTCCCGCGGCGACTGCGTTCCGCACCGCCTCGTCAACGGCCGACGCCGCCATGCGGTAGGGGTCGATGTCCCCGTAGCAGGGGTTCATCCCGCAGGCGAGCACGAACCCGCGCACCGATCCGAAGACGGGCGCGAACGCCACTCCGTCGCCCGGGCCATCCTCCGCGATGCCCTGCAGCGGCTTGAGCACATTCTTGCCCTGCACCTCGTGATCGTACTGGCGGATCACCCACTCCTTGGAGGCGACGTTGGGAGAGGCGAGAATCGCTCGCAGGACCCTTCCGGGCGGCGGCGGATCCGAGAGGTCGGCCGGCTCGGCCGGCGCGCGGCGGTAGACCGAGGTCCGCTTCGACGCGGGACGCCCGTCGTGCAGGAAGCGCATCTCCAGGTCGCAGACCTGCTCCCCTCCGTAGAGAAGCTCGAGCCTCCCGGTGTCCGTGAACTCTCCGATGTCCGTGCACTCGACGTCCTCGCTCGCGGCCAGCGCCATCAGCTCCTCGGCCTTCTCGGGCGGGACGGCGAGCACCATCCGCTCCTGGGCCTCGGAGATCCAGATCTCCCAGTAGCTCAGGCCGGCGTACTTGAGAGGGGCTCTCGTCAGCTCGACCCGGGCGCCCGTGGTCTCGCCCATCTCGCCGATCGCGCTCGAGAATCCGCCGGCGCCGCAGTCCGTCACCCCGCGGTAGAGCCGCCGCTCGCGCGCCTCGAGCAGCACGTCGAGAAGCTTCTTCTCGGTGATCGCGTTGCCGATCTGCACCGCGCCGCTCGAGACGGTCTCCGACTCCTCGGTCAGCTCGACCGAGGAGAAGGTCGCTCCGTGGATCCCGTCGCGACCTGTGCGGCCGCCGAGGACCACGATCCGGTCTCCCGGCTCCACCCGCTTCTCGATGGCATCGCGCGGCAGCAGCCCCACCGAGCCGCAGTAGACGAGCGGATTGCCGGCGTAGCGCTCGTCGAAGAAGAGCGCGCCGCTCGCGGTGGGGATCCCCATGCGGTTCCCGTAGTCGCGCACGCCGGCGACCACCCCGCGGAGCACGCGCAGCGGGTGCAGCGCTCCCGGCGGGAGCTCGTCGCGCGGAAAGTCGGGCGGCCCGACGCAGAAGACATCCGTGTTGACGATCGGCTTCGCGCCCAGGCCTGTGCCCAGGGTGTCGCGGAGCACGCCGCCGATCCCGGTCTCGGCGCCGCCGTAGGGCTCGATGGCCGAGGGGTGGTTGTGGGTCTCGACCTTGAAGCTCAGGCCGTGCTCGCCGTCGAAGGCGACCACGCCGGCATTGTCCTTGAAGACCGAGAGGCAGAAGGGCTCTGCCTCCTGGGCCCGCAGCCGCTCGGTCGCGCGCGCGATCGTCTCCCGCAGCAGGTTCTCGTAGCGGATGACCTCGCCGGAGGGCTCGATCCTGTGCTCGATGGCCGCGGTGAGCGTCTTGTGGCAGCAGTGCTCGCTCCAGGTCTGGGCGATCGTCTCGAGCTCGGCGTCGGTCGGAGCGCGGCCGACCGCAAGGAAATGATCGCGGATGGCCTCCATCTCCTGCAGGCTCAGCGAGAGCTGCCCCTCCCGGCTGATCCGCATCAGATCCTCGTCGCTGCGGCCTTCCAGCCGGACCTCCACGCGCTCGAACCGGTAGGCAGCCGCCTCGCTGAAGGGCGGCGGCGGCGGATCGTCGTCCCAGAAGACATCCTCGATGGCAGGGTTCGAGAGCACCTTCTCGGCCAGAAGGCGCCGATCGTCCTCGCTGAGGCGAGGCCCCCGGATGATGGCGCGCGAAGCAGCTCGCGCCCGCACGTCCCTCACTCCGAGATCCGCCAGCCCGGCGAGCAGTGAGGCCTCGACGGGCTCCATCACGCCTGGCTTCCTGATGATCGTCGCCACATGTGCCTCGCCGCGGCGGTCGGCCCGCTCCGTCGCGGCCCGCCGGCCCGGCGTCACGCCTCCGGCGCCGAGGCTGCGGATCTCCAGATCCTGGGTGACCGGATCCGCCAGGAGCGCGCGGGCTCCGCGCTCCACGTCAGAGCGCCCGAGCGCCGCGCCCGCCAGGAAGAAGAGGTCGCGCCGCTCCACGTCGACCTCCCCGGCCCCGGTCCAGTCGGCGATCTCGGCCCTCAGCTCTTCGGCACGAGGATCGGCGCCGGCGTCTCGCCGCCAGCCGACCTCGATCTCCCAAGCATTGGCGCCGGTCATGGCTGATCTCCTCTCCTTGCCGAGACTCCGCGCCTCCACCGCCCGGTGCTCGAGCGGCCCGACAGGCCGCTCGGCGGCCTCCAGAGCGGGGTCCCGGTCCGCTGGAAGCCCGCGCAGGCGAGCCGGCCCGCCGGCGAGCGGAGTCACAGCCGCATTATGCGGACGCCCCGAGCAGAGGGCCAATTGAATCGACTCATGGCGCGATTAGCCCGCCTGATCCGCCCCTGCCGGACCGCTCCGCGCTCCTGGAGCCCCCTCGCGATCGCAGCCCGCCCGCGGCTCGGCAGCGCCGTCCTCGGAGGCGCCCTCGGGCCCCGAGCCCCGCAGCGAGGCAAAAAACAGCGAAACATCGCCAAAAACCTCACAAAAGCCTATCTCGTTATCGCTCCCTCCGGCCAGAGTTGCCTTGCAATTGCCGCAGCGCTTCCTAAGATGGCGCCGATAGAAGAATGCAGGGCGGCAGGCCGCGGGCTGGATGCCACGCCCGCGGCGGCCGGTGGATCCTTCCAGGGAGTGGAGAAAGAATCGACGCCGGCGGCGTTGTGCTTCCGAGAGTAGAGCAGCAGGGGTGGCTGGGGCGAACGACACCAGCGCAGTGAGAGTGTCCTGGAATTCGACAGTTTCGCGCCTTCCGCGGCGGCGGCTGGTGATGGCAGCCGGTCGCAGGCCGGGAGGCCGCGGAGGCTCCGGCCGCGCGCCGGGGGATTGAGCCTTCCATGAGTACGACTCGCAACGGCCTCGAGTTCGAGACGCCGATCGTCGAGCTGGAGACCAAGATCGAAGAGCTGCGCACCTTCGCGCAGTCGACCGCCGTCGACCTGTCGGAGCAGATCGGCAAGCTCAAGGACCGCTGCGACGAGAAGAAGAAGGCCATCTTCTCCAACCT
>JAFGKN010000826.1 GCA_016928605.1 Planctomycetota bacterium
ACAACGGCACGATCCTCTGGAAGCGCAAGCTGCCCGAGGGGATCATGGTCCACCGCAACACGCTGATCGCCACTGCGGACACGGTCTACCTGGCGGACGACGAATCCTGCAAGCTGATCGACGCGGCCACCGGAGAGCTTCGAGGCGAGATCCGCCCACCGGTCGACGTGGCCGGAGGGACGTTCTGGAAATGGATGGCCCTGCAGGATGGCGTGCTCTTCGCGCTGATGGGAAGCGACGAGCAGAAGGACCCGGAGATGCGCTGGCGCCGGCAGGCGCACGGCTGGCCGTGGAACGAGATCTCCGAGGGCTTCACGCAGAGCGACCAGCCGTGGGGATTCGGGCGGAATCTGCTCGCCATCGATCCGGAGACGAGCAAGGTCCTCTGGAGCTACCGCGAGCAGGAGCCGGTCGACTCCCGCGCCGTCTGCATGAGCGGAGGGCGGCTCTTCGCCTTCCGCTTCGGGGCCTATCTGACCTGCTTGGACTCGAAGAGCGGCGAGGTGCTCTGGCGGAAGACTCCAGGCGGCGATCCCGAGCTCTTCCGGGCCATCGGAGAGCCGCTGCCGCGGCAGGGATGGCAGACCAACTGGCGCACGACGGCGTACCTCAAGTGCACCGATCGAGCGCTCTACTTCGCGGGCCCGCAGGTCGGCAAGCTGCTGGCGCTCTCGGTCGAGGATGGGCGCATCCTCTGGTCGAACGATTACGACAACTTCCAGCTCGTGATCCGCGACGACGGGCTCTATGCCATCAGCGGCCCCTGGGGGAACAACGTCAGCCAGAGGCTCGACCTCCTCACCGGCGAGGTGCTCGCGAGCCTGCCCACCGGACGGCGCGCATGCACTCGTCCCACGGCGACGTCCGACAGCGTGCTCTTCCGCGCGATGGGCGGCACGGTGCGGCTCGACGCCGGAAGCGGGCGGCCGCGCTGGATCTCCCCGATGCGCCCGAGCTGTCACGACGGCGTCACCGTCGCGAACGGCCTCCTCTACTGGTGGCCCTTCGTCTGCGACTGCCAGCTCACCCTCTACGGGCTCACGGCCGCCGGACCGGCGGGGGAGCTGGCGTCGATCCGCCCGGCGAGTCCTCTCGAGACTCCGGAGGATGCGCCGGGCATTCCTGGCGCCGCGCTCCTCGCGGACTCGCCCGCCGACTGGCCCACCTTCCGTGCCGACAGCCGCCGGATGGCGACGAGCCGCGCGGCTGTCGCCGCATCAGCGAGCCGGCTCTGGTCGACCCGCTGCGGCGGCGGCGTGCACGGCAGGCTGACCGCGCCGGTGGCCGCGGGCGGTCTCGTCGTCGTCGCGGGGGAGGACGGCGCCGTGCACGGCCTCGATGCCGCGACGGGCGAGCTCAGGTGGACCACCCTCACGGGCGGCGCGATCCTCGTTCCGCCGACGTTCTGGCAGGGGCGCCTTCTGGTCGGATCGGGCGACGGATGGGTCTACGCTCTCGATGCCGGCTCCGGGCGGCTCCGCTGGAGGCTGCGCGCGGCTCCCCTCGAGCGCAAGATCCCCGTCTACGGAAAGCTCCTCTCGACGTGGCCGGCCTCGAGCGGCGTGCTCGTCGAACGCGGCGTGGGATACGTCGCAGCCGGCATCGCCAACTACGACGGCACGTACGTCTACGCCTTCGATCCGGAGAGCGGCCGCGTGATCTGGCGCAACGAGACCTCGGGCCATCTGGATGAGGACGCGCGCACCGGCGTGAGCGTGCAGGGCCACCTGCTCCTCCACGGCGGCAAGCTCTACCTCGCGGGCGGCAACGCGGTCTCGCCGGCAGTCTACAGCGCGGAGACGGGCGAGTGTCTCAACGACGCAGGCCCGCTCGCGGGCTGTGAATCGACGAGCCCGCGCGGCTGGGAGCTCTACCTCGTCGGCGCTCGCGTGATCTGCTGCGGCCGGCCCTTCACGTCCGATCCCGAGATCCCAGTCTACGATCACACGGTCACGAAGAAGCTCTTTCACGCATCGACGGGGACCCGCGACGTCGTCTGGGTCGACAGCCGGAGCCTCTCGTGCTTCGATCCTCTGGACCGCGACGAGCTGAGCCGCTGCGTGACCGACGAGAAGGTGCCGCGCCATATCACGCAGGCGTGGGGCGAGTTTCGCACGGAGGCCAGGCCCCGCTGGCAACGCAAGACGCCCGGAGGCATAGCGGCAGCGGTGGCATCGAACGCGGTCATCGTGGCCTCCGCCGGGCGGGTCGACGCGTTTGCGCTCGACGACGGCCGCGCGCTCTGGTCGGAGCCCCTGGAGGCCCCGCCGGTCGAGTGGGGACTCGCCATCGACCGCGACGGTCGCGTCATCATCACGCTCGCCGACGGACGGGTCATCGCCATCGGCGCGAGGAGCTGACTCGCGCCGGAGCCCACAGGATACCGGAAAGCAACTGATCGAACGGAGGCATCTCTCATGCGCGCATCTCTGCTCTTCCTCATCGCCGTCTCCTTCGCCTCGACATGCTGCCTGGGCTTGCGCGCCGCAGGCTCGGGCAAGGTCCGCGATCATGAGATCGCCCCTGAGGACATCTTCGACGTCGCCACCGTGACCGCCCTGCAGGTCTCGCCGGACGGCCGCCATGCCGCCTACGTGGAGA
>JAFGKN010000827.1 GCA_016928605.1 Planctomycetota bacterium
CTCCGGCTCGCCGCCGGCCGCCCCCACCGTCTTCTGGACGTGGGCCTCGATCGCGCGGAACTGGCCCGGCGAGATCATCCCCCTCTCGAGGAGGAGCTTGCCGAGCGGCTTGCCGTTGCCATCGCGCTCGAGGAGAGCGAGGCACTGCTTGATCTGCGCCTCCTCGACGAGTCGGTTCCGGACGGCGATCTTGCCAAAGAGGACATCATGCGGTGTGGGCATAAGTTCCGCGGGCTTTCCTGGAAAACCCCTCCTCTTCCGGGGCGCATGGATGCTCGAGAGCGCCAAGACCCGAACGCCGACCGCGCCCCCGGAGGCCGCGGGCTGGAGCGAGCCGAAACCCCCGTGCATGCGGAAGGCGGTGCACGCTCCACGCGACCTCACCCGGCGTCGCCGCCGGGACTGCGTTTCAGGATCGTCTTCGGGATCGAAGTCCGCCCGCCGGGCCCGGCAGGCGGCAGTTTGCTTGCATCTCTCACGGTCCGGCGCTGCGCCGGATCGCAACGGATCCCATCATACGCCCCCGCAGCGGCCTGTAAACCCAGTTGCCGCCGGGCGAGCAGAGAAACGCGGTCGGGAGCGGGAGCGGGGACGGGAGGGGAAACGACGCGAGTGCCGCGAGGCGCCGCAGGTCGGGCCCTGGTCAGAACCGGGGCTCAGCGTCCCCAGGTACCCCTATCCCTCCGCCGGAAAGCCCTCGAGAAGGCTCGAGGTGGAGATGCCCGGGATCTGCTCCACGAAGGCTACCCTTCCCCCGTAGCCCTCGACGATCTCCCGGCCGACGACGACCCCTGTGCGGTACTCGCTCCCCTTCACGAGGACGTCTGGACGGAGCATCGCGAGGAGCCGGTTCGGGGTATCTTCGTCGAACACCACGACGAAATCGACGGCCTGGAGTCCGGCGATCATGCGGACTCGGTCGTCCTGGGGGATGCGCGGCCGGCCCGGGCCCTTGAGGCGGCGGATCGAGGAGTCGCTGTTGACCGCCACGATGAGCAGATCTCCCTCGCGGCGCGCTCCGTTCAGCAGCTGGTGATGCCCCAGGTGGAGGAGGTCGAAGCAGCCGTTCGTGAAGACCAGGGTGCGGCCGGACGCCCTCGCCTCCTCGGCGATCCGCTGGAGATCCTCGGCCGACTTGACCTTCGCGCCCGCGGGATGGCCCTGGAACATCAGCTCCTGGAGGAGCTCGCTCCGCGCGATGGGCGTCACGCCGAGGTGGGCGACCTCCAGGCCGGCCGCCAGATTGGCCAGCTCCACCGCTTGCTGCAGGTTTCCGCCAGCGGCCCGAACGAGCCCCAGAACCGAGAGGACCATGTCGCCCGCGCCCGTGACGTCCGCCACGACGCGCGCCCGCGTCGGGTAGCGCACCGGGGCGGCACCGGCCTCGAGAAGGAGGATGCCCTCGCGGTCCAGCGTCATCGCCACCGCCTGGAGGTCGAGCGTTCTGAGGAGCTTCTCCGCGGCGGCGGGGCAGCTCTCCAGCGTGCGGCAGGAGATGCCCGAGGCGAGCTCCGCCTCGAAGCGGTTCGGGCAGATGAGGTCGACTCCCCGGTAGCAGGAGTAATCCTCCTGCAGCGCCGGATCGACGAAGACGGGGACTCCGTCGGCCGCATCGATCACGCCGCGGATGAGCTCCGCCGAGACGAGCCCCTTGCGATAGTCGCTGACGAGAAACGCATCGAGTCGGCCGGCCTGGGCCCGGACGCCGCGAAGGATCCTCTCCACCTGATCGAGCGACGCGGCCTGAAGGTCCTCGTCGTCGACGCGGAGGATCTGCTGGACGCCTCGATGGGCCTGCTGCACGCAGCCGAGGTGGCGCGACTTGACCGTCGTCCGCTGCCCAGCCTCCACGATCAAGCCCGAGACGTCGCACCCCTCCTGGTGGAAAATCGAGATGATCTGCCGGCCCGCGGCATCCTCGCCGAGCCGTCCGAGGACCGAGACCCGCGCGCCGAGCCGGGCGAGGTTGACCACCACGCTGCCGGCTCCGCCGACGCGGAACTGGCGGCGGCTCACCTTCAAGACCGGAATCGGGGCCTCCGGCGAGATGCGCTCGACCTCGCCCCACACGTACTCGTCGAGCATCAGGTCGCCGAGCACCCCGATGCGGGGCTGTCCCAGGCCCTCGACGAGTCGGATCAGATCGCCAGACACGTTGGCTCGCGCCTCCGCAACGCAGGGTGAGGATCCGTGCCGCCGCAGGGCTGGGAGCTCGCTCTCCGCAGCCCGCCGGCGGGCGGCGGCGCGCTCCGCGCCTGCCGCGAGTGCGCAGTATATCCCGCCGATCGGCGGCCGGCCACCGGAGAAGCGCCGGCCGCGCTCGAGCCGAGATCCCCCCGGGAAAGCGCCGTCCGCGGCCCGCCAGGAGACCACCACCGCCGCGTCCGCTTTCGAACCAGAAGCAGAGGCGGCTGCGGTTGCAGACGCGGCTGCCGATGCGGCTGCCGATGCGGATGCCGATGCCGCTGCGGTTGCAGACGCGGCTGCCGATGCGGATGCCGATGCGGATGCCGATGCCGCTGCGGTTCGTGCGGCGGTGGCGGTGGCCGTGGCCGTGGCCGTGAACGTGGCCGTGGCCGTGAACGTGGCCGAGGCGGTGGCGGTCGGGGTGAACGTGGCCGTGGCCGTGGCCGTGGCCGTGCCCGTGGCCGTGGCCGTGGCCGTGGCGGACGGCTGCGGCTCGCACGGGCGCGACGACTTCTCCCGGCTCTCCTTTCGCTGCTGGGTCCTTCTTGAGGACGGCGCAACCGGCGCGCCAAGCGCCGAGCGCTTGTCACGCCGCCCGCGCCGCAGAGGGAAAAA
>JAFGKN010000828.1 GCA_016928605.1 Planctomycetota bacterium
CCAGCGCGAAGGCCGGCGGAGGCGATCTAACGGAGTCGATCGTCGAGTACGGCCGACAAAGCTGGCGGGCGAAAGCGCCGTTCAAAGTGCCAAAAACTTATGAACGGGGGCACTAAGGCTCCGGGTTTCATGTCTGAAGGCAGCGAGGCCTTCTGAGAGGAGCGGACAGCGACCCATGCAATGCCCGTTTTGCAGAATCGATGACGATCGAGTGGTGGACTCGCGGGTGATCGGCAGCGGACGGGAGATCCGGCGGAGGCGCAAGTGCCTCCGCTGCCAGAAGCGATTCACCACGTATGAGAGGATAGAAGCGGCTCCTCGCATGGTCGTGAAGAAGTCGGGGAGGCGGGAGATCTTCAGCCGCGGCAAGATCCTCGCGGGTCTCGAGAAGGCGTGCAAGAAGCGGGGAATCTCCGACGAGAAGCTCGAGGATGTGATCGAGAGGATCGAGATCGAGCTCTTCGAGGAGTACGAGGGCGACATCGAGACTCGCGTGGTGGGGGAGAAGGTGAGCGAGTGTCTGCTGGAGATCGACCACGTCGCCTACGTCCGCTTCGCGTCCGTCTATTGCGGGTACAGCAACGTCGAGGACTTCCGGAGCGCGGTGGATGGTCTCGCGGCGAAGGGCAATGGCTGCGGGGGCGAGCCGAAGACGGAAAGCGCTCTCGAGGAATGCTGCGAAGCCTCCCGGAGCGGGCGGCGGCTGTCCTCGACGGCAGGAATGGCAGGCTGCGGCCGCCGTCTCGCCGTCAGCCTGGAGAAGTGATCCGCTCGCCAGGGCGGCATGGGCTTCCGATGGATGAGATTCGGGAAGTTCGCAAGAGGGAGGGGCGCATCGTCCCCTTCGACCGGAGCAAGATCGTCCACGCGATCTACCGCGCGCTGCGCTCCGTCGGCGAGGGCGACATACCCCTGAGCGAAGAGCTCGCTTCGGCTGTCGTCCATTTCCTCGGCGAGAGATTCGAGGGGCGGATCCCGGACATCGAGGAGATCCAGGACGTCGTCGAGACGGTGCTGATGGAGATGGGACATCCCCGGGTGGCGAAGGCCTACATCCTCTACCGCCAGAAGCGGGCGATGGTGCGCGAGAGCCTCGAGGTCCGCAAGGACCGCCCGCACGGCGAGGGCATCAGCTTCGATTATGCAGCCGTCGAGGATCAGCGAAGCGGCAGGCTTTCGGGCCGGCAGCCGCCCGTCGGGCTCGAGGTCGAGGAGGCTCAGTACGGGACCTCCGGCTGGTGCAAGGGGAAGATCGTAGCGGCCCTGATCCGGGAGGCGGACCTCGATCCTTCCGTCGCCGAGGATGTCGCCTCCACCGTCGAGCGCAAGGTCTTCGAGAGCAAGACGCGGCGCATCTCCACCTCGCTCATCCGGGAGCTCGTGGACAACGAGCTGTTCGAGCGCGGATTCCGCGCCAAGCTCGAGCGACAGCAGCCGATCGCCCTACCGAAGTACAATCTCGAGCAGGTGATCTTCGGCGCCGACTCCAAGGAGGGATACACCTATCCCAAGAATCCCTCGGAGGTCCGGGAGATCATCGCGAACCGGATCCTGCACCAGTACTCCCTGCAGGAGGTGTTCAGCCCCGCCGTCGCGGACGCGCATCGCGAGGGCAGGATCTTCATCCACCGGCTGACCGATCCGATCCGGCTCGCCCGGCTGCGCTGGGACCTTCCCCAGCCGCAGGGAGTTCTCCGCGGGATCGATGGGACGGAACGGCTGTGCCTCGCGGACGGACCGGCCGGCGCGCGCTGGGCGGGCGATGCCGGTTCTGCCGTCGTGGAGCCCGGCGGCGCCGAGGTGCTGGGCGCTTTCCTCGACCGCGGGGACTTCTTTCGCCAGCTCTCCCACCTGGAGCACTTCGTCTCGGAGGAGATCCGTCTGGCGAACCTCTTTCAGCTCCTGGTCGACGCCTCCCCCCCCGGCGAGGACCCCCGCGAGCTGGCGCGCGAGGTGCTCGATCGCATCGGATCGACCGAGGGCGGGCCGGACATAGCGCTCGAGATCGATCTTTCCGGTGTCCATCTCCCCTGGCTGCAAGGGCTCTGGAGTCTCTCGCGCCAGCGATGCCGGCGGTTCGTGATCGCGGTCCGGCTCGGCGCGAGAGTGCCGGCGGCGGACTCGGAGGTGGCGAGGTGCCTGTCGAGGCTGTACAAACGCGGAGATAGGTTCGAGTTCTGGTCGGTCGGCCGGCCGCTGCCTGCTGGCTCGATGACGCCGGCCGTTTCGGCGACTCTCTCGAAGATCACGCTGAATCTGCCGCGGGCGGCGTACCGATCCGGCCAGGACCGGCGCGGCAGCATCGAGAGCGAGCTCGACCGGGCTCTCGATCTGGCGGTGCGCGGTCTGATGGAGAGGCGGCAGTTTGCCGCACGGCTGGCGCAGAACAGAGAGAGCCCGCTGTGGGGTCTCCTCGGCCGCTCCTCCGACCGCGCCCGGTTCCTCGATCTGGAGAAGGATGTGGATCTCGCCGTGGGCGTCCTGGGCCTGAACGAGTGCGTCAAGTTCCTGACCGGCCGGGAGCTGCATCAGGATCCCCAGGCGGTTCAGAGGGGCGTCGAGCTCATCCGGTACATCCGCGGCAAGCTCGACAGAGACGCCAGGACGCTCGGGTTGCGCCTGCGCCTGGAGGAGACCGACAATCTCGGCCCGCTGCACGCGATGGAGCGGGCGGACCGCCGCCTCTTTCCGGAGATCGCCGAGATCGAACAGGGGCGGCAGGCCGGCGGCGGTTTCTCCTACTCCGACGGAGTCCGCCTGCTGAGGACGGCTCCCGTGGATCCCTTGAAGCGCCTCGAGGAGCTCAGCCGCTTTCTCGACGATATCGATCCGTCGAGCGGAGTGGTGGAGGAGGTGCCCGAGCTCCGCGGGGGAGACTGCGAGCTGCTGCTGGCCTTGCTGGAGGAGAGCCTGCCGATCCTGGAGCCGCTGGCTCCGGCGCGCGCGCCGATCGGTCCGGAGCTTTCCGCGCGGGAATAGGAGTCGAAGAGAAGTGGTGTCCGTTCACCGGCGATGCGCTCCGCTGCGGAGCCTCTGCGGCTCGGGCTCATGCCTTCGCTGCCGCGGGGCGGGTCCTCCGCCCGCTGAGCGCCGTCCGCCCCGCTCGGGGGGAGGGGACAGGCGTCCAGACAGATCAAGCCGCTGCCCGCCCCGGCCTCAGCCGCTGAACGCTCACGACAACTGGAGTCGATCCTGACGTGTACTTGAAAAAACTGGAGTTGCTCGGCTTCAAGTCCTTCGCGGACCGCACGGAGTTCCAGTTCCGGCCGGGCATCACCGCGGTCGTCGGCCCCAACGGCTGCGGCAAGTCCAACGTGGTCGATGCTTTCAAGTGGATCTTCGGCGAGCAGTCGGCCAAGGGCCTGCGGGGCTCGGAGATGAAGGATGTCATCTTCAACGGTACGCAGACCCGCAAGCCTTCGGGATTCGCCGAGGTGACCGTTGTCTTCGACAACGAGGACCGCTACCTCGATATCGACTACGCGGAGGTCTCCGTCACGCGACGCCTGTTCCGCAGCGGGGAGAGCGAGTATCTCATCAACCGCCAGAAATGCCGGCTGAAGGACATCAAGGATCTCTTCCTGGACACGGGAATCGGCCAGTCCTCCTACTCCATCCTGGAGCAGGGGAAGGTCGACGTGCTGCTCCAGTCGAGCGCTTTCGACCGGCGGGTGATCTTCGAGGAGGCGGCCGGCATCTCGAAGTACCGCGTCAAGCGGGCGGAGGCTTTGCGCGCTCTCCTGCGTGTCGAGGAGAACCTGAATCGGCTCCAGGACGTCATCGACGAGGTCGAGAAGCGCATCCGCCGCGTCAAGGCACAGGCCAGCAAGGCGCGCCGCTACAAGGAGTACAGCGACCGCCTGAAGGATCTGCGCGTCCGGATCGCGCTCGAGGAGTATCACGAATCGGTGAAGGCGCGCGCCGGCCTCTCCTTTCGTCTGTACTGGGCAGGCCACCGGATCGGCCGTCAGGAGGATCTGGAGCGGCGTTTGCACGAAGGGCTGGAGCGGCACGTGAGCGCTCGACAGGAGCTCGCCGAGCAGATCCGGAGCCTTCAGGAGAGGATCGCCGATGAGCAGAGCGCTCGCGAGAGGGTCCAGGAGCGCGGCGAGAACGCCAGGGTCCGGAGGCTTGAGCTGGCGGAGCAGGATGTCCGCAAGCATCAGGAGATGGAGGAGACGCTCGCCGCTCTCGAGGAGACGAGGCGCCGTCTCGAGGAGGATGGCCGCCGCCGCGACGATGTCGTCCGGCGCATCGCCGAGTTGCGCCACCGCGCCGAGGAAGCGGCCTCGTCGCTCCAGGCGAGGCAGGAGGCGCACCGCCAGGGACAGGAGCGGCTTCAGGCGGGCAAGGAGACCGAGATCGCTCTGATCCAGAAGAAGTCGAAGATCAACAATTCGATCGTGCAGGTGGAGAGCGAGATCGGCAACCTCGAGGCGCGAAAATCGCGTCTCGAGAACGCCATCGCCGGATTCGACCACGAGCTCGAGGAGTGCCGGCGGCGGGGAGAGACGATCGCATCCCGCGTGCGAGACATCGCCGAGAAGCGGCAGGGCGTCGAGGCGGAGGCGGCCTGCCTGAACGAGGAGGTGGATGCGCTCGAGCGCCAGGTCGCCTCGCTGGATGAGGATCTGAATCGCCATAGAGAGGACCTTCACCGGAAGAGTTCCCGGTACGATGTGCTGCGCAGCTTCGAGGAGACGTTCGACGGCGTCAGCTCCGGTGTCGCGGGTCTGATCCAGCGGATGGAGGAGCTCCCTCCCACCGTCCTCGCCCACGGCATGATAGGATCCCTCGTGCGCGTGGAGCGAAAGTATGCGCGGGCCGTGGAGTCGGCTCTGGGGGAGTGCGCCGAGGCTATCGTCGTCGAGACTCAGGAGGGAACGCTGGATCTCCTCCAGTTCGCGCGGGATGAGAACCTCGGGGCGGTGCGGGCGATCTCGCTCGATCGCGTGGACGCCATCCCTCCGGAGTTCTTCCCTCGACAGGGAGGAGTCTGCGGCGCGCTGAGGGACTTCGTCGCGACGCAGCCGCGTTTTGATGACCTGCTCGACCGGCTGCTGGTCAACGTCGTTCTCGTCGAGGATCTCTCCACGGCGGTCGCCCTCTCGAGAAACGGCCTGCGGCCCTTCCGGCTGGTGACTCTGGCCGGCGAGCTCGTCGAGCCGTGGGGAGGGATCTCCGTCGCCGGCGAATCAGAAGCCGGCATCATCTCGAGGCGGAGCGAGATGGATGAGCTGCTGGAGCAGGTGACGGAGCTCGAGCAGGTCTGCGCCAGCGGCCGGGAGCAGCTCGCCGCGACGAGAGGGCAGGTGAACGAACGTACGGAGACGTTGAAGCAGCTCCGCGCGGATGTGGAAAGCCTCGAGCGGCAGTCGCTCGGCCTTGCCGGAGAGCTGATCCAGGTCCAGCGCGACGGGGGCCGGCTGGAGAGAGAGATCGCGGTCTGCGGCTCCGAGCTGGCTGAGAGCCGAGAGGGGATCGAGGAGCGAGTCGCGGTCAGGGCGGCGCGGGCGGAGGAGGCGCGCGCGGTGGATCGCGAGCGCGAGGAGGTTCAGGAGGAGATCCGCCGGCTGGAGGCCGGCCTCGATGTCTCGGGCAGGGATCTGGAGTCCGCGTCGGAGGCGCTGTCTCAGCGCCGGCTGGAGCTGGCGCAGGCGGAGAAGCAGGAGGAGGGGCTCGGAGCGCTGATCCAGCAGCAGAGTCTCAACCTCGCGGACCGGGAGAGGCACGTCGGGGATCTCCAGGAAGAGCTGGCGACGATCGCGCGGCGGAGCGCCGAGACGGAGGCGACCATCCGCGCCTGCGCCGACGAGAGCATCGAGATCGCCACGCGGGAGGAGCAGACCGCCGCTGCGCTGCGGGAGCGGCAGGCCCGCGACAGCGAGCTGCTGGATCTCGAGAAGGCCTTCCGCAAGGAGATCGACAAGGTCCGGAAGGAGGCGGACCGGCTGCGGCGGGAGCGGGAGGATCTCCAGCTCAAGGATCAGGAGGAGCGGCACCGGCGCAACACCGTGCTGGAGCGCATCGATGAGCAGTACGGTCTGGACCTTCGGGCTCTCCTGGAGAGAGCCGAGGGGGAGGGCGGACCTGCGGCGAGCGCGGGCGCCTGTGAAGGAGTCGAAGGTCTGCAGGAGGCCGCCGCCGAGCCCGGCCCCGAACGACAGGATGCCGACGGGTTCCTGTCCCCGGTCCCGGGCTGGGACCGGGAGGATGCCCGCAGGGAGTGCAAGGAGCTGCAGGGCAAGATCCAGAACCTCGGCAATGTGAATCTCGAGGCGCTCGAGGAGCTCGAGGAGCTCGAGGAGCGATACGAGTTCCAGATGGCGCAGAAGCGCGATCTGAACGAGAGCGAGAAGAGCCTGCGCGGCATCATCGCGGAGATCAACCGGAAGAGTCGAGAGATGTTCCTCGAGACCTTCGAGAAGGTTCAGGGCCACTTCGGCGAGCTGTTCCGCAAGTGCTTCGGAGGAGGCCGCGCCGAGCTGGTGCTCGAGGAGGGGGCCGACATCCTGGAGGCCGGCATCGAGATCGTCGCTCGCCCGCCCGGCAAGAAGCTGACATCGCTCACGCTGATGTCCGGCGGCGAGAAGACCATGACGACGATCGCGCTCCTGCTCGCGATCTTCCGCTCTCGTCCGAGCCCGTTCTGC
>JAFGKN010000179.1 GCA_016928605.1 Planctomycetota bacterium
AAGAACAGGCGCCGCAGGCGCCCGGCGCCCATCAGGCGCCGAGGAGAGGGAGGCCGCGTGTCGCGGCCGGTGCGGGGGAGGGGCCGCCTCCCCCGCAAAAAGGGATGGCGTGGTTGAGAACCGGTGTCACCCGGTGTTGAACCACGCCCAACTTCCGAAGTGGAGCGGGCCCATTCAGGACGGAGTTCAAGCCGCAGTGCTCGGCACCTGAGTGTGCCCGCTCCACTTTTCCGGGGGCACGCAATACCGCCGGGACCGGGCGCTCAGGGGCGGCCTGAGAGCCGCGAGGGTGAGGCGCGGCGCGAGGGCCTGCAGCTCGCGAGTCAGCTTGCCGTGCTGGAGCGCGGCGCGCCCAGTGAAGGAGGGTAAGGCGGCGCGGGCGCGGCGCGGACGGCAGGCGGACAGCGACGAGGCCGCCTCCACGGCGCAGTTTCCGGGGAGGTCTCCGGGCCGCTCCACTGGGCGCGCCGGGCTCCAGCCCGGCAAGAACGAGGGGACAGTTGGGGGATGGGGCTGCGCGCGGCGCGCGGGCCTGCAGCTCGCGAGGCATCTTGCCGCGCTGGATCGCGGCGCGCCCAGTGAAGGCCGCTGAGGCGCGGGGGGACACGGCTCCAGCTCGCGAGGCATCCTGCCGCGCTGGATCGCGGCGCGCCCAGTGAAGGCCGCTGAGGCGCGGGGGGACACAGCTCCAGCTCGCGAGGCATCTTGCCGCGCTGGAGCGCGGAGGGCCCAGTGGAGGGAGGCAGGGGCTGCGCGCGCGCGTGGGGCACGCTCAGGATGGTGAGAGCCGGAGGGAATTGATTGCAGCCTGCCGAGCAGCCGATATGATTTGCCTACGGCAGCGCCTGCGGACAGGAATCGTCCGCGGAGAGCGGGAACGGCCCTTTGGGGCCGGCAGGGCGCAGCCGAGGCCGCGAGAGGAGCGCCGAGGCCGGCATCCCGCGGCCCGTGCAGCGCGGAGAGTCCCGCATGTCGATGGACACGAGGAGAATCGTGAGCGCCGACAAGATCTTTCTCGACCCGATGAGCCTGCTGCCCCGCATCGAGAAGCTGAGGCGGCAGGGCAAGACGATCGTCTTTGCGAACGGATGCTTCGAGCTCCTGCACGTGGGGCACGTCAGGTACCTCGAGGCGGCGAAGGCGCTCGGCGACGTCCTCATCCTGGCGGTCAACACCGATGCCTCGATGCTGCGCATCAAGCCGGATCGGCGCCCGGTGAACACCGACTACGAGCGGTTCGAGATCCTCGCCGCCTTCGCGGCCGTCGATTTCATCGTCCCTCTCGAGGAGGACACGCCGGTCTCGCTGCTCGAGCTCTTCCGCCCGCACATCCACACGAAGGGCACGGACTACACGCTCGACAGGATCCCGGAGCGCGCCGCGGTGGAGGCCTACGGAGGCCGCGTCGAGCTCGTCGGAGGGCCCAAGAGCCATTCGACGCGGGACATGCTCAAGACGCTGGGGACCCGCGGGCCGCTCTCCTGATCCCGGCCCCCCCTCGCTCCTCGCGCGGCCGGAGCTATGGATCTGCCGCTGGATCCGCGGCCGGGGCGTCGCCGCGGGGGCCTCTTCAGTCCTTGCGCGGCTGGAGGGCGTGGACGCTGACCGACGGGCGGCCGCGGCGCGAGAGCATCGAGCCAAGCCGCTCCATCTCCGCGGCGGGATCGGCCCCGAGCCGGCAGCCGAAGGTCACGAGGTGGAAGACCGGCGGCGAGTCCTCGATGCCGACGCCGCCCCAGTTGCCGCCCGGGCCGACGCGGAAGCCGGCCGGCCCTTCGGGCGCGAGGAGGCCGAGCGCGAGCCCGTCGCGCCGGTGCTTCATCGCCCAGCGGGATCCGTCGCCGCGCACCTGGGAGGCGGCGCCCTCGTCGATGCTGCGCACGGGCCCGCTCTTCCCTCCGGAGAAGAGGAACTGGCCTCCCTTGGCGGCGTCGAAGTGCTCGGGCCAGTCGAAGTCCCAGTAGTAGCTCGCGCCCTCGCCGAGGCGGACGTCCAACCAGGAGGCCTCCGCGAAGAGCCGGAGCCGCTTCTCCGCGCCGCTCGCCGCCTCGGCGGCGACGATCTCCGCGAGCGCGGGCCCCTCGGCCTCGATGCGCAGGCGCCAGACCGCCGAGCGGAGGCGCCCGCCGAGGTCCGAGAATCCCGCCCAGCCGCTCTCGCCCGCCATGGTGAGATCGAGGCCTCCGAGCGCCTTCACCTCCCAGCGGTAGACGTGGGCGCCCTCCGGCGCGACCAGGAGGCGGATCTCGCTGTTCTCGATCCAGAGTCCGCCGCCGGGCGCGGCCTCGACGCACACGCTCTCCGGCAGTGGAGACGGCGCAGCTTCGCGGCCGAGATAGACCCAGAGCATGGCGGGAGCGCCGGCTGCGATCGTGCCGGAGAGGACAGCGGTGAGCCGGCAGGCCGCATCGCCCCGCGCCGCATCGCCCCGCGCCGCATCGCCCCGCATCGCATCGCCCCGCATCGCATCGCCCCGCATCGCATCGCCCCGCATCGCATCGCCCCGCGCCGCATCGCTTCGCGCGGGGTCGATCTGCGCGGGGACCTCGCGGACATCCCATCCCGTCTCGAGGAAGGCGCGCGCCGGCGAGCGCGCGAGCTTCTCGGGCAGCGACAGCTCCACCTCGAGCGGCAGGTCGCGCCGGTCCGCATCGGCGGCCGCGATGGAAAGCGCCATGCGGTGGGACGCGCCGGGCTCGAGCCAGCGGCTCTCCGGCCGGAGGGGAGTGTCGAGCACGGCGGCGGGCTCGACGGCCGTCTTCCCCGTCTCCACGATCTCGAGGCCGACGGCGGCGGGCGGCGGCGGATCCCCTCCGGCCCGGGCGGCGACGATGGCCTCTGCGAGGCGCTCGATCCGCCGGTCGAGACGGCTCGTCGCCGCGTCGTAGCGAGCGAGGCATCGATCGAGAGCGTACGGACGGTTCTCGCCGAGCCAGAGCTCCTTCCAGCGCTCGCGCAGCGCGGCGTATTCGTCCCTCACGCCTTGCAGGCTCCGCTGCGCTTCCTCGAGGGACTCGCGAGCGCGGGCGCCGGATGCGCGCAGGGCATCGCGGTAGGCGATGGCGCTCCGGATGCGCTCGATCTTCAGCCGGTAGAAGAGGTCGAAGCGGCGCGCTCCGAAGAGCGTGCTTTCGAGGATCTCGCGGCCCGTCACGGCCTGCTTGCGGCACGCCTCGAGATGCTCGATCGCGCGGCGGACTTCCTCCCGGCGCGCCTCCCATCGAGCGAGCTCGCGGCCGGCATCCAGCACCGCGACGGCGTCCGGCTCCGGCTCCCAGAACCTACGGTTCGTGAATCCGTCGTACGCTTTGTCCTGCTGGGCCGAGAGCAGGCGGATCGCCGCGGCGAAGCGGTCGTCCGAAGCAGCGCGGCGGTCGCCCGAAGCGGTGGGGCGGTCATCCGGGACGCCGAAGAGCACTCCTCCGATGCGGCGCTGGAAGTCCTCCAGCGGCGTCTCCGACGCGTTCCACGCGCACTCGGCGCCCCAGGCGAATCCGTACCAGCTCGGAGAGTTCAGGTTCTCGCCGTCGTCGTCCCACGATGTGATGAGGACGCCCAGAGCGCCGTGGCGGACGCCGTCGCGGATGAAGTTGCGGATGTTGATCTCGGTCGTCTCGTAGTTCGGCAGGACCTCGCTCCAGCACTTCACGCCGGGGCAGACGAAGAAGTCGAATCCCGAGCGCGCGAAGGGGATGATCTGGTCCTCGAAGCTCGGCTTGCGGTCGTAGCCCCACGTGAGCATGACGATGTCGCGCGGCAGCTCGTCGAGCCGGTCCGGATGCTGCAGGATGATGTCGCCCCACATCATCATGCGCTTTGAGTACTTGCCGCGCACCAGAGCGTGGACGCCCTGGATGTGCCGCAGGTAGACGCCGGCCACTCCGATCTCGCGCGCCAGATCGCGCGAGGGGCCGGCGCCGAGGTTCCACGTCTCGTCGCAGCAGACGTTGAAGAACTCGAAGGGCACGAGCGGGATCACCTCGGAGTAGAGATCGTCGAGAAATCGGTACGTCTCGGGTACCGCCGGGCGGATCGTGCGGGCGTCCTCGCGGAGATGGCGGTAGGCGTCGTGCTTGAGGATGTTCTGGAGATGCGCGAAGGACTGCTGGTTGCCCAGTATGTTCACGCCGAGGGGCCGCGCGTGATCGACCAGCGCCTCGAGCTCCTCGGGCAGGAGCGATCCATCCTCGGGACCGATGAGCGGATGCTTGCGGAACGCGAACTGCGATTCCATGTAGTAGGTGAAGACGTTCAGCTTGAGGTAGGCTCCGAGCGAGACCTCTCTGCGCAGCTCATCGAGGGTCGAGCTCGGCCCGCGGGTGATGTCATCCTGGAACGCGCGCCAGCGGACCGACGGCCAGTCGCGGATCTCGAGGCAGGGCAGCGCAGCGCCGCGCCGGTTGGCCCGGACGAGCTGCCGGAAGGTCTGGATGCCGTGGAGCAGCCCTTCGGCGCCGCCGCCGTGGATCGCCACTCCGCCCGTCGTCGCGCGCAGCGTGTACTCCTCCACAACCGCCTCGTCGCGCAGCGGGAGAGGCGCGAGCTTCCCAGCATCCGCGCCATCCGCGATGATCTGGAGGGCGAGGTCCTCAGCAGGCCCGGCGACGGTTTCCGCCAGATCGAGCCCCGCGAGCTGCAGCTCGCCGCGCACCAGCTCGCGGCTCATCTCGAGGAGCGCGGGCGGCGCGATGAGGCGCAGGGGGCGGTCGAGACGGAGCTCTCCGCCGGTCAGGACCGCGTCCTTGGGGAACGGGACGAGCCGCAGCGGTGGAGGCGCCTCGGACCCGGCGGCCCACCGCAGAGCCGCGGCCAGGAGGACCATCAGGAGCGTCGGCAGGAAGACCATGGGGATGCTCTCCTCGTCGCGGCGGGCGCCTCGCGCCGCGCCGCAGGTTGATCGATGATCCGGCCACCCGGAAACCCGCAATCGCCCCGCGGCCCGCCGCGCGGGTGCGCCGCGACCGGACGCGAGCCTATCGTATACGCTGCGGGGCCGAAGACCCGCAACGGTCGGGCGCCGCCGGGCGCCGCCGCGCGACCGGACGCGAGCCTATCGTATACGCTGCGGGGCCGAGGATCCGCAACGGTCCGGCGCCGCGCGGTGCCCGGAGACCCGCAACGGTCCGCCGCGGCCGCAGGCTACAGGAAGTAGTCCGGATCTTCGCGATCCACCGCAGCGATGGCGTCGAGCTTCTCCGGGCTGCGGATGAGATCCTCGATCCACCAGTTGACGTGATTGTAGAGACAGGTGACCTCGCTGCACTCGCGGCTCGCGTCGAAGGTGTCGATCAGCCGGGCGAGGGAGCTCCGCGTCTCGAGGGACCTCTCCTCGCTCGCGTAGGCATCCTTGTCGCCGATCCTCCCGTGCGGCTGGTTGCGGTACACCGGGCAGTTGTAGGTGCCCAGGGGGCTGAGCACCTGGCGGAAGAACTGCATGTGGCAGGTCGCCGGCTGCTGCGTGTAGTTGCGGTAGCTCCGGTTCTCGAGCACCTTGAGGTTGGTGCTCTCGTAGACCTTGAAGCGCTCGTCATCCAGCTTCTTGGCCTCGTCGACGCGGGCGCGGATCGTGGAGATCACATCGTCGAAGTGGCGGTCGGTGTCGCGCAGATCGACGATCTCCGCGTGGTTCCTCTCCGCGCGGGTCAGGAACGGCTTGAAGGAGATGTAGTCGAAGCCGTAGCGCTTGGCCCGCTCGGCGCCCTGCACGATCTCGTGGATGTTCGCGACGATCTTCGTGTCGTTGATCGTCGCGCCCTTCCAGGTGATGAGGAACGAGTATCCCACCTTGAACCGCGGGCTCAACTCCTTCACCGCGGCCACGCCCTCGCAGATCTCGTCGAGCGTGATCCTCTTCTTCGGCTTGTGCATCGCCTGGAAGACCTCGTCGCTTCCCGAATCGAGGGAGAGCCGCACCCAGTCCTGCTCGTCGAGGCAGTCGGCGACCTCCGCGATCTTCCGCATGCCCGAGCCGTTCGTGACGACGGCCACCTGGAGGCCGAGCGACTTCATGAAGCGGATCGCATCGGAGAACTTCGGGTAGACCGTCGGCTCGCCGCCGCCGATCACGATCACCGACCGCAGCCCCTTCTCGCTCATCCGTCGCAGCGACTCGAGCAGCGTCTCGTGCTCGTGCCGGATGCCCGTGTTGAGGATCTTCATGTCGACGCAGTGGTCGCAGGCGTAGTTGCAGGACGTCGTGATGTCCAGGTTGATCGACACCGGCGCGAAGTCGGGCACGCGCGCGGCCGGCGCGGACTCGGGGCGATCGGCGGCCGCTCCGCCCCGCATCGCCGCCTGCCAGCGGACGTAGGCCTTGAGCTGCTCGAGGACCTGGGGCGAGCAGAGCTTCGAGGCGAAGTCGTGGATCCTGGAGAGCTCGACGTGCTTCGCGCCGCCGGTGGGGGACTCCGGTGTGGCGCTCCCTCCGGCGGGATGGCGAGACTCCTCGCAATCGCTCCGTGCGCTGGGTGTCTCCGCAGGGACCGGCTGACTCATGATCTGTTCCTCTCTGCGCGGCGCGATGGCGCCGGGTATCCGGTCAACGATTCTCGCAACCGTTCAGTGTCCTGGGTGCGCCGGGCTCCACTCGGCACGCGGTCCTCGGCCCGTGCGTGGCGTTGGGCGGCACGCGGGTCAGCGCGGGGCGCTTCTCGGTGCCGGAAGCCGTGGTCGGGGCCTGAACGGTCAGCACGTCTCTTCTTCTTCCTCGCTCGAGTATAAGGTCTCCAGGCTGGAAATCCCCTCGACCAGCGCCC
>JAFGKN010000180.1 GCA_016928605.1 Planctomycetota bacterium
CGGCGCGAGCATCCGAGCCCGCCTCGCGCACGAGGGAGGAGAGTTTGCGCAATGGTCCCTGTGCTGTCAACGATGTTCCGCGCCGGCCGCCGCGGGCGACTCCTCGATCCGCCCTCTCGCCCCGGCCGCCGCGCCCGCCCGGCGGCCGGAGCGCGGGCAGGCCCGCCGGCCCCGGCCGTGGCCGAGCCTTCCATCGGCCCTCCCTCCTCGGCCGCCGCTATCTCTTCTTCGCGAGATTCTTCAGCGTCTCGAGGTTGACGAGATCCCAGGGCCGGCCGTCGCCGGCCGTCCCCTTCGGCGTCTCGAGGATCTTGGGGATCTTCGCGAACCTCCTCTCCCTCACGATCCAGCCGAAGGCTTCCGGCGGGATGTGCCCCCGGCCGATGTGCTCGTGCCGGTCCACGCGGGCGCCGAGAGGCGCCTTGGAGTCGTTGATGTGGAAGACGCGCACGAGGTCGAGGCCGATTGCGGCGTCGAGCTCCTCGAACACCCCGCGCGCGGAGGCGGCGGACGTGAGCTCGTAGCCGGCCGCGAAGGCGTGGGCCGTGTCGAAGCAGACGGCCAGCCGGCCCGGCTCGCGCACCTTGTCGATGATCCGGCGGAGGTGCTCGAAGCGCCAGCCCAGGCTGCTCCCCTGGCCCGCGGTCGTCTCGAGGCAGGTCACCGTCTTGTATCCCTTGAGCGATCGGTGGACGCGGTCGAGGGCCTGGGCGACTCGCGACAGGCCTTTCGCCTCGCCGATGCCGACGTGCGAGCCCGGGTGGGACACGAGGTACGGGATGCGCAGGGCCTCGCACCGCTCGATCTCGTCGATGAAGAGCCGGATCGACTTCTCTCTCGTCTCCCGCTCGGGGGAGGCGAGGTTGACGAGATAGCTGTCGTGGCTCACGACGCACCGGAGCCCCGACCGGCGCAGGTGCTCCTCCCACGTCTGGATCTGCGCTGCGGTCAGCGGCTTCGCGGACCACTGCCTCTGGTTCCTGGTGAAGATCTGGACGCAGTCAAGGCCCAGCCGGGCGGCCTCGATGAGCGCGTTCTCGAGCCCTCCTGCGACCGAAAGGTGCGATCCGAACACGGCGGTGTCTCCTTTCGCTTCAGCCAGCCGATGCGCGCGCCGCGAGAATCCTCCGGCCGCGCCGTCCTCGCCCGGCTCGCCGCCGCCGGGCGCCGCACATCCGGGATCCGCAGGTCATCTCACCTCCTCGCTTCCCTGCTCGATGCGGAGAAACCTGTCCGCGGGCAGATCGCGGCGCTCCTCCTTGCTGCCGTCCGGCCACGTGATCGCCACGCGGTCGATCCGGGCGGCCGATCCGAGGCCGAAATGGAGCCGCCGCTCGCACTGGGAGAGGTAGGTCACCGCGCCGTGGACCTGCTTCCGCCACCGCCGCCCGCCGGCCTCCAGCCGGACGTCCGCGCCCAGGCACTCGCGGTTCGTGCCGGGCCGCGCGAGGATCAGCGTGACCCAGTGCGAGGAGGAGGGCGTGTCGTTGCGCAGCACGACCGCCGGCCCCGCGAGGTTGCAGATCACGAGATCGGTGTCTCCGTCGTTGTCGATGTCTCCGGTCGCCGAGCCCCGTCCGATGAGGCGCCGGAGGAAGTGCTCCCCCGCGAAGCGCGAGACATCGGTGAAGCGGCCCTTCCCGTCGTTCGCGGCGAGCAGGTCGCGGAGGCCGTAGCGATCCTCGTAGGACGCGTCCGCCGGGACCAGCTCGTTCATGCGGACCTCTCCGGTGCTGAAGAAGAGGTCGAGGTCCCCGTCGTTGTCGTAGTCGAGGAAGTTCGGGCTGAAACCGGTGGGCACCGATGTGATCCCGGAGACCCCGGAGGCCCAGGACGCATCGACGAAGTGGTCCCCCAGGTTTCGAAGCAGCGTGTACGACTGGATCCGGTAGCACGGGTTGATCATGTCGAGCCGCCCGTCTCCGTCGTAATCGCCCACGTCCACTCCCATGGACGCCTCCGGGACGCCCTGGCCGTCGAACGCCGCGCCCGCCACCAGCGCGACATCCTCGAAGGTCCCGTCGCCGCGGTTGATGAAGAGGTAGTTCTCCATCGTGTCGTTGGCCACGTAGATGTCGGTATAGCCGTCGTCGTTCAGATCGGCGCAGGCGCAGCCCATGCCCTTGCCGCCGCTCAGGCCGATGCCGGCCTTCTCCGTCACGTCGGCGAAGGTGCCATCGCGATTGTTGCGGAAGAGACGGTCGGCGGCGCCGTCAAACCCCAGCGGGGCGGGATAGTCCAGGACCTTCTGGTTGCCGACGTAGATGTAGGCATCCCGCTGCTCCTCGGGCCGGAACGCGAGATAGTTCTGGACGTAGAGATCCAGCCACCCGTCGCGGTCGAAATCGAGAAAGGAGCAGGTCTGTCCCCACGCGGGATCATCGACGCCCGCCTCCGCGGCTGCATCGACGAAGGTCCCGTCGCCCTGATTGCGGTAGAGGACATTGCGGCCGTAGTTGCTGACATAGATGTCCGGATCGCCGTCGTTGTCATAATCTCCGACGCAGCAGCCCTGCCCGAAGCCGGTGTCCCCCACCCCGGCCCTCGCGGTCACGTCGGTGAAGGTGCCGTCGCCGCTGTTGTGGTAGAGGCGGTTGGTGATCTCCGCCGACGGCTCCCTGCCGATGAAGTAGTTGCCGTTGACGAAGTAGATGTCGAGGTACCCGTCGCCGTCGTAGTCGAGGAGCCCCACGCCCGCGCCCATGATCTCGAGGTACTGGAACCTACCCGTGTGCCCGTTGACGTGCACGAAGGAGATGCCCGCCGCCTCCGTGATGTCGGTGAAGCGGGGCACGGTGCCCAGCGATTCGTTCCAGTCGCTCGGCCCGAGCGCATCCACGCCGGCGAGGTCCGTCGTCAGGAGCGACTCGAGGAGATCCTCGCGCTGCGCGGGAAGAGTCCACCAGAGCGCGCCCAGCCCCGCCGCCAGGCCGAGCAGCCACGCGACCCAGCCCGCGTAGCGATCCGCCCTGCTCATGTCGATCTCCACCGCCGCGGCCCTGGCTCGCCCGCTCCTCGCGGCAGGAAGCAGCCTGAAAGCCCATCCAAATAGTCCATCCTGGCTTCGGCCGGCTCGCTGGCCGATCGGCGGCGCTGCGCCTTGGCTCCGGTCCCGGGGCAAGGTATAACTCCGGCAGAAGACGGCTGTCAAGCGACAGCGAAGCCAGTCGCGCTTCGCCGCGCTGCGCGCCGAATCGAGCCCTGGAGCACTTCCCGTGACGCCCCGCCAGAAGGAGCGAGGAGGAAAGCATCATCCGGACCGAGCGCCGACGGCCGCCGCGCGCATCTCGCGCCGCCGGCTCGCCGTCCGGTTCGTCCAGGGAGCGCTCATCGCCGCCGCCCTGGTCGCTGGAGCGCACGCCTGGCGCTGGCTGGAGGCATCGGGCGATGGCGGGACACCCGGCGCGAAGCGGGGCCCCCGCGCGGCGGATCTCGCGCCGCATCTCGACGCCGGCATGCGGCACATGACCTCGGAGCGCTACCCCGACGCGCTCCTCGAGTTCCTCAAGGCGGCTCGCCTCGCCCCGGATGATCCGAGGCCGCACTACCGGCTGGGCAAGGTCTACGAACGGCTCCAGTTCGACCGGCGCGCGGAGGCCGAGTACCGCCTGGCGCTCCAGCTCGAGCCAGACTACCGCGACGCCAAGCTCGGACTCGCCCGCGTGCTCTGCGACTTCGGCAAGAACGCGGAGGCCACGGCGCTGCTCCGGGAGCTCGAGCGGGCGGCGCCCGATGATCCCCTGATCTGGGCCGAGCTGGCCATCAACGCGCTGCGTCTGGACCGCCCCGCGGAGGCCGTCGAACTCCTCGAGAGGTACGTCCGGAGCGGCGGCGCGATCGAGCTCGACTGGGGCCTCACCCACCTCGGCCGCGCGTATGCCGAGACAGGGCAGATCGAGAAGGCCGAGAGCGCGTACCGGCGTGCGCTCTCCATCAATCCGTCCATGCAGCTCGCTCACCTCTGGCTGGGACATCTGCTCATCGCGCGGGGAGAGAGGGAGGCCGCCGACCGGCAGATGCGGACCTTCCGAGAGATCCGGGATCTCAGCACCGAGGCGCACAGGATCCAGAACCACCTCCTGCGCAACCCGCCCGATGCGCCCTCGCTCGTCCGTCTCGCCGAGATCCGCAACCTCCTCCGCCAGCCGGATCTGGCGATCCAGGCGGTGAACGGAGCGCTCGATGTCGACCCGAGATGCGCGGCGGCGCTCGTTCAGCTCGCGCACAGCCTCACCCTGCTCGGGAAGCCGGCCGATGCCGTCCGGCATCTCCGGCGGGCCGTCGAGCTGGAACCGGCCAACGAGAGGCTCCGCGAGCTCTACGAGAAGCGCCGCCGGGCGCTGGAGAGCGCGGGCGGGCGCTGATGGACGACCCGCACTCCGCGGGACGCCTTCCGTGCCCTGTGCCTCTCGCTGCCTCGGCGCTGCCGCGCCGGGCACAGGCCCCGATCCCCGTTGCCGCCGCCCGGGCGCTCGTGTATCGTGAAGCTGCCCGTATCCTTTTGAAGCCCACGAGGAGGAACCGATGTCCATCGACCGAGCCCGCCGAGCCGGAGCGCCGCTCCCCCGCCTGTCGACGTTCGCCATCATCGCCATCATCGCCATCATCTCCGCTGCATCGCTCGCCGCGAGACGCATCCTCGCGGCAGCGGAGGAACCGGCGGCCCGCCTGCCGGTCCTCGTCGTCACCGGCGGCCACGGCTACGACGAGAAGGAGTTCGACGAGATGTTCCAGGCCGATGGCGGCATCGCGCACCGCCACGAGAGCCATCCGCGAGCGCTCGAGACGCTGACCACCGGCGCCGCCAAGGAGTTCGCGGCCATCGTTCTCTACGACATGTACCAGCCGATCACGCCGGAGCAGCAGAAGGCCTATGCGGCTCTCATCCGGGGAGGAACGGGGCTCGTGGTGCTCCACCACGCCATCGCCGACTTCCAGGGCTGGCCCGAGTACGAGCGCATGGTCGGCGGCAAGTTCTTCCTCGCCGCACGCACGCAAGACGGAGAGACGAAGCCGCCCTCCGGCTACCAGCACGGCGTCGACATCCCCGTCGAGATCGCCGATCCGGACCACTTCATCACGCGCGGCCTCGAGAGCTTCACGATCCACGACGAGACGTACAACCGGTTCGCCGTCGACCCCGCCGTGCACGTCCTCCTCCGCACGAAGCACGAGCTCAGCGGCCCCGTGATCGGCTGGACGAAGCCGTACGGCAAGGGGCGCGTGGTCTACCTGCAGCTCGGCCACGACAAGCACGCCTACGGCCACCCCGCCTACCGAAGCCTGGTGGCGCGGTCCATCCGCTGGGCGGCGCGCCGCGCGCCGGAGGACCTGGCGATGCGCCCCATCTTCAACGGCCGCGATCTCTCCGGCTGGAAGGCCGAGGGGGATGCCCGGTTCGCCGTCGAGGACGGGATCCTCGTGGGGAGGCAGGGGCCGGGCGGCTCGGCCGGCGACATCTTCACCGAGGAGGAGTTCGGCGACTTCGAGATGGAGGCCACCTGGGCGATGGACTGGCCCGGCAACAGCGGCGTCTGGTTCCGCTACCAGAGCGGAGCCAAGGCCTACCAGGCGGACATCCTCGAGTACTCGAGTCCCCGCTGCTGGGCGGGCAGCCTCTACTGCGGCGGCAAGATGTTCATCGCGATGAACGAGGATCCGGAGATCGTGCGCCGCGAGGGATGGAACACCTTCGTTATCCGCGCACAGGGCGAGCGGATCCAGGTCCACCTCAACGGCCGCAAGGTCGCCGACGTGAAGGATGACAGCTCCGCGCGCGGCCGCTTCGGCCTCCAGGTTCACGCGGGAGCAGACTTCGCGAAGATGGCGATCCGGCTGGCCGATCTGAGGATCCGGCCGCTGCCCTGAGCTCTGCGGCCGCTCGGTCGATCCTCCGCTCTGCTCTTCCTGCGGCCGAGCCACAGAGGTCCTTTCGGCGCGGCGAGCGCCCCGTCCACAGGCTGGACAGATCGGGCACCGCCCCGAGGCCGGATGCGTCCCGTAAACATCGGGTGAGCGGCCGCTCGCGGATTCCGGGAATGCGGAGCCG
>JAFGKN010000181.1 GCA_016928605.1 Planctomycetota bacterium
AATGGCCGCCGATCGGATTCCAGCCGGCCACGAGCCGCGTGATGCGGTGCGGTCCGAGCGAGATCGCCGGCAGCGGCCGATCATCCGGGCTGGCCGGGCGTGCCGGGCCCGAGGCGCGAGCGCGGCCTTGCACCAGCCATGCCCCTCCCGCGGCCATCGAGATCCGAGAGAGGAACTGCCTGCGCCCGGTGACGCGAGGTGGTGGATGTGCTCGAGACATGCGTCGATCCTCCTGGGCTGCACCGTGCTCCGGGTGATTGTACCAGCGATCCGGCAGCCTGGCCGGGGGGCCGAACGAATCGATTCGGTTCTCCGGATCAGAAGAAATGCTTCGCGGCGCTGCCGTCTCGATGGTAGCAGCCGAACTCCTCGATGCGGAGCGCTTCCTCGCCGCTGAAGACCGGCCCCTCGACGCAGACGCGCGCGCCAGATCGGTCGACGCAGCAGGCGCCGCAGACGCCGAAGCCGCACTTCATATGGCGCTCGAGGCTGATCTGCGATGCGACGCCCGCCGCGGCGCAGATCTCCGCGACCTTCTTCTCCATCATCTCCGGCCCGCAGGCGTAGACCGTATCCACGGACTGCTCGACGAGGATCCGCTCGAGCACGTCGCTCGTCCGTCCGGCGACGCCGAAGCTCCCGTCATCCGTGGCGAAGACCGCCGGCAGGCCGAGATCCGCGGCGCGCCGGCGGTAGAGAAGCCGCCTCTCGGTCCGCGCGCCGATGACCATCGTGATCTCGAGGCCGCTCCGCAGCGCTTCCTCGGCGAGCAGAAGGAGCGAGGCCGCGCCGTATCCTCCGCCGATCACGATGATCCGCCGCCCCCGCAGCGTGAACCCGTTGCCGTAGGGACCGAGGAAGCCGAGCAGATCGCCCTCGCGCAGAGCGCAGATCCTCTCCGACCAGGGGCCGACGGCCGAGACGGTGAAGCCGACCGTCTCGGGCGTGTGGTAGGAGATGCCGACCGGCTTCGCGTCGACGCCGGGAAGCCAGAGCATGGCGAACTGACCCGGCCTCACCTCCGTCCGGACCGGCAGGATGACGCTCCGGATGCCCTCCGCTTCGAGGATCACGCGGGCGATCCGGGCGGTGACGGGCAGCTCATGCTTCATGGGCTCCCCCTCGCATCTCGTGGATGCTCCGGAGACCTTCCGCCTCCATGAGCGCGCTCAGCTCCTCCGCGACCTTCCGGAAGACATCGGCGCCGCGGTCGTGGACGGCGGTGCCGATGCCGACGGCCGTCGCGCCGGCCAGCAGCATCTCGGCGGCGTGCTCCCCGGTGGAGACGCCTCCAGTGCCGATGATGGGTATCTTGACGGCCTCGTAGATCTCGAAGACGCAGCGCACGGCGATGGGCCTCAGCGCATCGCCGCTCAGGCCGCCGATCCTTCCGCCGAGGATCGGACGGCGGCTCTTGATGTCGATGATCATGCCGGGGCCGGCGGTGTTGACGGCGGTGATGGCATTCGCGCCGCCGGCCTCCGCGGCCTTCGCCAGCTCGGTGAGCGCCATGACGTTGGGCGAGAGCTTGACGAAGACCGGCCGCGACGTTGCGGCCTTGACCCTCCTCGTGATCCTCTCGGTGATCTCGGGAGTGCTCAGCCCCGCCATCGTGCCGTAGCCGGGGGTGTGGGGGCAGGAGAGCACGATCTCGAGGGCGTCGAAGCCGAGCCGGCCCGCCTTCTCGGCGAGTATCGCGTAGTCCTCCTCGTCGCGGCCGGTGAGGCTGCCGATCACCGGCGCACCCACGTCCCGCACGTCCGCGAACTCGTCGGCGACGTTGTCGATCCCCGGATTGGAGTAGCCCACGGAGTTCAGCATGCCGCCGGAGTACGTGATGATGATGGGCGCCGGGTGGCCCTTGCGCGGCTCCACGGAGATGGACTTCGTGGTCACGGCGCCGGCTCCGCCCCGCACGGCGAGCGCCAGGGATGCCCGGCTGATGCCGAGGATCCCCGATGCGAGGATCGTCGGGTTCGCCATCTTCAGTCCGCAGAGGTCTACGCTGAGGTCGGGCATGGCTCGGTGCGGCGCTCTCGGCCGGCGGCCGCCCGCCGGGTTCCCGCCAGCGGGTTTTCGCGTGCCGCCCGCCGGCGGAGCGGCGCGCGTGCGACGGCGCCGGCGGGGAATCCCCCCCCAACTTGCCCGATCGCGGCGTGAAGTCAATAGCTCACGCGATCCGGGCGAGCCAGCCCTTCAGCCGCCGGAGGCCTTCCTCGATGCTCTCGGCAGAGCCCGCGAAGCTGAAGCGGATGAAGCCCTCCGCGGCGGGGCCGAAGTCGATGCCGGGCGTCACGCCCACATGGGCCTCCTCCAGGATCCTCCGGGCGAGGCGGAGCGAGTCGCCGTCGATCGACCGCGCGTCGGCGAGCACGTAGTAGGCTCCCTGGGGCTCGCCGGGGATCGGGAGCCCGAGATCGCGAAGCCCCCCCAGGAGGATGTCGCGCCGCCGCGCATACTCGGCGCGCATCGCGTCGAGAGCCGGCTCTCCCTCGCGCAGAGCCACGAGGCCCGCGTACTGCGCGACGGAGCTCGCGCAGACGAAGAGGTTCTGCTGGAGCTTCTGGAGCGTGGGGATGGCCGCGAGCGGCGCCACGAGCCACCCGATGCGCAGGCCGGTCATCGCGAAGCGCTTGGAGAAGCCGTCGATCACGAAGCACTCGTCGGTGACCTCGAGCATGCTGGGGGCGCGGCTGCCGTACTCGAGCCCGTGGTAGATCTCGTCGCTGATGACCGGCACGCCGAGGCGGTGGATCTCCGCGAGCGTCTCGAGATCCTGGACGATGGCTGTCGGGTTGGACGGCGAGTTGACGAAGAGAGCGCGGGTGCGCGCGGTGATGAGAGCGCGGATGCGCTCCGGATCGCACCGGAACCCATCCTCGGGGCGCAGGTGGAAGCGGCGCGGCACTCCGTGAAACGCGCGGACGAAGTTCGGATAGCAGGCGTAGCCGGGATCCGGCACGAGGATCTCGTCGCCGGGATCGAGGAAGAAGGCCGCCAGCAGCATGAGAGCGCCGGATGTGCCGGCGGTGGCCAGGATGCGGCTCGGGGGCACGTCGATGCCGTAGCGCCTGCGGTAGTACCGCGAGATCTCCTCGCGAAGATCGAGCTCGCCGAGGCTGTGCGTGTAGTGCGTGTGCCCGGTCTGGACGGCTTTCTCGATTGCGCGCCGCACGCAGTCGGGGACATCGAAGCCCGGCTCGCCCAGCTCGAGATGGGCGATGTCCAGTCCGGCGCGCTCCATCTCGCGGGCGCGCTCGAGGATCTCCATGGCCAGGAAGGGCTGGACGGACTCGGCGGAGAGGGAGTGGGGGGGAGTGCGATCGGGCATGGTTCCGGTAAGCGATGGGTCTCGTGCCTGCAGGGGAGCTGCCGGCGAGCGGCGGCTGCGATCCCCGGTAAACCAATCGACCGAGGTTGGCAAGATCTTTCGCCCTCGGCCCCGCCGCGGCGGACCTGGCGGCGCCCCCCGCGCGAGCCGTGGAGCGCAGCGTCCGCCGGCGGATGCCAGCGCAGAATCGCGAGCGCGGATTTGTTAGAATCGGGCGCATGTCGGAGACCATCCACGACCGGTTCAAGCTGCTGAAGAAGTGCGGCTCGGGGGGCACGGGGGAGGTCTATCAGGCCCGCGATCTGCGCCTCAAGCGCCTCGTCGCGATCAAGCGCGTCCGCGCCGCGGGGGCGGGGCGCCACGAGACGCTCCAGCGGCTGCTCCAGGAAGCCGAGAACCTCGCCCGCGTCGAGCACCCCAACGTCGTGACGGTGCACGACATCCTGGAGACGGACACCTCCGTCTCCATCATCATGGAGCTCGTGAAGGGAAAGCCCTTCCTGAAGCTCTTCCACCGCCGGCCGATCCCCGAGAGCGAGTACCTGGTGTACTTCCACCAGCTCGTGGCGGCCGTCGAGGCCGTGCACGCGGTCGGCATCATCCACCGCGACATCAACCCGCGCAACGTCATGGTCAGCCGCGAGGGGGTGGTGAAGCTCACCGACTTCGGGCTGAGCGGATCCGTGCACGCCGACGACCTCCGCGCCGGCGGCACTCTCGGCTACATGGCGCCGGAGGTCCTGCGCACAGGGGGGCGCCCCGGCTTCGGCGTCGATATCTACAGCCTGGGGTTCATGTCCTACCAGGCGCTCCTCGGCATCCCGAACTTCAGGAAGCTCCACGGCAGCACCAAGCCTCGGGACTGGGTGCGGTGGGTCCTCTCGCGAGAGCCTTTCCAGTCGCTCGTCGAGCTGGGGGCGCCCGTCTCCCGGGCCTTCTCGCGCGTCGTCACCGGCATGCTCCAGAAGGATCCGGCCTCCCGCTACCGATCGATCTCCGCGGTGAGGAAGGACCTGGAGGCCATCCTCGAGAAGCGCTCCTCGCCCCAGACCGCGGCCAGCGCGCAGCGCGCTCCGGCAGGGAGCTCCCTCCTCAACTTCGAGGAGCAGCCTCCTCCGGCCGAGCGCTGAGATCCGCGGCGGAGTCGTTGCTCTCTCCCGCTCGCGTGCCCGCTCCCGCCACAGCATCCGCATCCGCATCCGCATCCGCGTCTGCATCCGCA
>JAFGKN010000829.1 GCA_016928605.1 Planctomycetota bacterium
GGATCACTCATCGCCGGAGGAACCGTCGAGCACCGAGACGCGTTGTGCCGCCCTTCTCGCGGAGAAGCGAACGGACGGGGAAGGGTCGCTCCGCAGAGCCTCGAGAGCTTCCAGCGCATCGGCGGCCGCGGGGCCGATGTCTCCGAGGGCCTGGGCCGCCTCTCGTCTGGTTCGAAAATCCTCGTGGGAGAGCATCCTCCTCAGCGGAAGGACCGCCGGCTCTCCGATGCAGGCCAGCGCCTGGATCGCCGAGCTGCGGATCTGCGGATCGTCCGCGTCGAGGAGGCTCGCGAGGCGGGGGAGCAGATCCGCGGAGATCTCGTCCATCTCGATGAGCGCCGCGATGGAGACCTCGAGAGCGCGCGGGCTCTCCTCCTCGCTCAGGGCGCGGAGAGCCACGGCGCGGATGCCGCTCCGGCCCTCCTCGGGGATGCCGCGCTCGAGGATCGACCCGATGGCTTCCGTCCGCACGCCGGAGTCCTCGTCGCCGAGCGCCGTGAGGAGCGCCCTCATCGCCGACGGCTCGTGCTTGCCGTGAGAGCCCAGCGCGCGCGCCGCCCCCGCTCGAGCCAGGGATCCGCCTCGCTCGAGGAGGAGCAGCAGCTCGGGAGTGATGTCCGCGCCCTGCTCGGTCAGATCGGACAGGAGACGGTCCCTCAGCTCTTCGGCGCGGTCATCGAGGGCGATACAGAGAAGATGGCGGAGCAGGAAGGGATGCCCCGCGCCGCGTTCGCAGTAGATGTCGATGAGCTCCTGGCCCCTTTCGCGGATGGCGGGCGCCTCGTCCCAGCTCGCGGCGAGCACTGCCCCGAGGAGGGGATGGCCCGGGCTCTCGAGCTCGAAGAGGATCTGGCTCGCCCCCCAGAGCCCGAGATGCCGCTCGGAGGGCTCCGGGCTTTCGATGAGCCTCCTGAAGGCGCGCTCGGCCGTCTCCTTGCAGAGGCGGTGCGACTCCCGGAGAACGGCCGCCTCGACCTCCCGCCACCCGGCTTCCTCGCGGGGCGGAGACTCGTTCCGCAGCGACCAGAAGCGATGTCTCGCGATGAGGAAGCAGTGGCGCAGCGCATCGGCGCACGCCGCGCGCTCGATGAAAGGTCTGTCGCCATCTAGGGTGCGCTCCTCGAGCTGCTCCAGCGCCGGCGCGTGACGATGCGCGACGGAGGCGAGGGCGTTCGCCGCCTGCTGGCGCACCTCCGGCTCTGCGTCGGCGAGGAGGTCGAAGAGGTCGCCGGCGGACTCGACGGCGGCGGGGCCGATCTCTCCCAGGAGGCCGGCGGCCCAGAGCCTCTCGCGGCTCCGGGGGGAGCGGAGCAGGAGCCGCAGGTCTCCGGCGCATCGTGCGCCGAGCAGGCGGACGAGCGCGGTGAGCCCTTCCTTGCAGCTCTTCGGCCACGGGGGAGCCTCTTCCTCCGCCGCGCTCGAGAAGAAGATCGCGGGAATGCTACGAGGGCTGAAGTCGGGCCGCAGCCCCGCGGGATCCTCGGCCAGGATCTCGACGAGGCGTCCCACGGCGCGGGCCGACCGGCGCTCGAGGAGCGCGTCCAAGGCCTCGGTTCTCGCTGCGGCATCGGACGATTCGAGCCGCCGGAGGAGCCACCACTCGACCAGCGCCGGCCAGCGCTGCACGGCGATGCCGATCGAGACGACGGCGGCGAGAAGGAAGAGGACGCCGGTGATGAAGCGGTGCGTCTTGCGCGGCTCGTCTCGACTCACTGGAGGTGTTTCCCCGCGGGTCTTGCGCCCGGAGCCGTCCCGGAGCCTTCCGGAGCCGTCTCGCGGGCGGCGATGATCTTATCCTAATACCCCGGCCCTACCAGGCTAAGAGCCTATTTCAGTAGACGCTCCGCAGCCGGCCGAAGCCAGGATGGTCTACTGAAATAGGCTCTTAGCATCCATCGAAGGGGTTGCGAACGGCTGCAGGCATACGCTCGGTTCTCTTGGGCCCGTCGGGATTGTACTCGAAGGGCCGTTCGCGCACCTGTTCCTCTGCATGCTGACCACGGCCCGCGTCAGAAGTGAACGTCCTGGCCGATGCTCTTGAGTTCGAGACGGAGCACTTTGGGGGCGACTTCTGCGGCGAGCGATGGTGTGCTTGCGCAACTCTCGCCGCCAGTCAATAATCCATGTTGTGAAAGTCAGAGATGTTCTCAGGCTGATTACCGACGATGGCTGGGTCCTCGTCAGAACACGCGGCAGCCACCGGCAGTTCAAACACCCTGGAAAGGCCGGCTTGGTCACGATCGCCGGAAAACCCGGCGATGATCTGGCCGCCGGGACTTTGAACAGTATTCTCAGACAGGCGGGACTGGAGCGATGAAATACCTCATCGTCATCGAAAAAACCGAGACCGGCTATTCTGCGTATTCTCCCGATGTCCTGGGTTGTGTCGCGACCGGCGCAACTCGCGAAGAAGTCGAGCAGGCGATACATGAGGCGCTCGGATTCCACCTTGAGGGTCTCAAGACTGAAGGCTACGAACTGCCTTCGCCTCACAGCTACTCGAAATACGTCGAACCAAGCACAAGAACCGGATGAGCCACCGATCGCTGTTGGCACGCCCTTCGGGGTGCGCCTCCTTGTCTTGCGTCCCTGCCGTCTTGTTTCTTCAGTTCCCTCCCCTGCGGTTTTTCCGGGGTCTCCGCTGACGGCGGAGTCTACCCAGATGCGCTCCACGCGATGCCGGCGATCACCGGCAGGAGCCATCCGAGTCTCATGGGCGGACTGATGGCCGCTCGTAAGGTTGCAGGGCCGGAAAGATTCTCAAAAGGCGTCCGTGCCCGCTGGCCGCGGCCACTTGCTCGCAGGGGAAGCTTAGGGCCCGCGCAAGAATTGCCTGCACATCTTTGCACTCGGATTCACGCCATCTCCGACCGCTCCTCAATCGCGAATTTCTCGACGTAGGATGGACTACGCCTGCGAATTCGCTCAATCGTCGCGGCCGAATCTGGCGCAAATCCGAGCGCCTTTCTGCACAGTTAATTCTTGCGCGGACCCTTAGCGGCACGAAGGTGCGGGGTCGCCGCTCTTGCGCGCCACGATCATGATCTCGATCTCATCGAGGAGGAGCGGCCTCCTCCCCCAGTTCCCGGCGGTTCCGCCCCACATCTCGAGCACGGACATGCCGGCGAGGCGGAAGAGCAGGACGAGCTCCGTGGCGACGAAGGCGCGCTCGCGGCCGGGGACGGCGGGCAGTCCTTCCCGCGGTGAGAGCTCTGAAGACTCGACCATCTTCAAGGGATCGAAGCGACCCTGCGCCACGTCCTCGTCCTTGTACCTCCGGATCATGGCCGCGGCGTTGAGGACGGTGAGCACGGCCTTCGCTTGCGGCTTGAGGCTTCTGGAGATGTTGCACAGGATGGACAGCGGCTGCTCGATCGGATCATCCTGCTGCCCCAGCAAACCGAAGGCTCCTTCGCAGAGGCAAACGGCAGCATCGAATGCGGCGGGAAACGAGAACCTCGTGGCATCCGCATGGACCCATGCCACGCGGACGCCCGCGGCTTCGGCCAGCTCGGCGGCCCTGGAGAGCATTCCGGCGGACAGGTCCAGCCCGGTCACGGCATAGCCGCGCCTGGCCAGCTCTATGGAGTGGCGGCCGGTTCCGCATCCGACGTCGAGGATCGACGCGCCCTCGGACACCCCCAGCTCCTCGATCAGGAAATCCACTTCCCGGACCGTGTTCTTCGTGAAGACGTTCTGGTCGTAGAGGGGCGCGTGAGCATCGAAGAACTCTTGCCACGTGTTGACCTTCATCGCAGAGGGGCCCTCGTTTTCGCTGCCGGATGCTGGTGGGCGCGGTGACGGGACGAGACGCGCCCGAAAAGGACGCGTCAGTCCCCCTCGAGCCCGGGGAACCCGAAGCACTTCGTGATGTCGAAGTAGACCTTCTTCTCCTCGCC
>JAFGKN010000182.1 GCA_016928605.1 Planctomycetota bacterium
ACGATCGACGGCGACCCTGAAGTGACGAAGGACAACGTGGGTGACGGGTTCATCCACGGCGTGGAGCTCGGCCTCGCCTGGACCTTCTACGAGGGCTTCACCGCTTTCGGCAACTTCACCTGGATGGAAGGAGAAGTGGATACCTACGTGGGGAGCACGATGTCGCGAGAGCCGGTGTCCCGGATCCAGCCGGCCACCGGGCTCGTGGGATTGCGCTGGGACTCGCCGCAGAGGAAGTACTGGGCCGAGGCGACCGTCACCATCGTGGACAACCAGGATCGGCTGTCGCCGGGCGATGAAGACGACACGCAGCGCATCCCTCTCGGCGGGACGCCGGGGTACACCGTGTACGCGCTCCGGGGTGGGGTGGAACCCATGCGGGGACTGAAGCTCTTCGCCGCCGTGGAGAACATCACGGACGTCGATTACCGGGTGCACGGCTCGGGGCAGAACGAGCCGGGAACGAACGTGATCCTCGGGGCAGACTGGAGGTTCTGACAGGAATCCGCGCATTCTTCGCGCTCCGGCTGGACACTGCGAGGATCCGCGCCTACGATCCATGGTCGAGCCGCTGGACCGGTATCCGCCGCGGCGGAGCACCGGCCGAGCCGCCGCTCTTCGCGGGATCGCAGCTGTTTTGCCTGTAGAGAAGCGGCACAGAGAGCGGCGAGCCTGGTGAGGTAGAGAGCTCGGAATCCTGAAGCCCGCGCCGGCCCGGAGCCGAGCCGGGCTCCGGGCAACCCCGGAAGCCCGCTCGATGGACGATCAGACCACAACCCTTTCAGAGCTGCGGAAGGTCGTCGCTCGCTTCGTCGAGGAGCGCGACTGGAGCCGGTTCCACGATCCCAAGAACCTGTCGATGGCGCTCGGCATCGAGGTCGGAGAGCTGATGGAGCACTTCCAGTGGCTGCGGAGCGACCAGCTCGCCGAGGTGCTCGAGTCGCCCGAGGCGATGGCCGAAGTGCGCGAGGAGGTCGCCGACATCGCCTGGTATCTGCTGAGCCTCGCGAACGCGCTCGGCATCGATCTCGCCTCGGCGATGGAAGCGAAGATGGCGAAGAACCGGGCCAAGTATCCCCCGGAGAGCTACCGGGGGCGCTTCCGGCTCGATGGCCCCGGCGGCTCCGGGCCGGCCTGCTGAGCGCATGTCGCGCGGCGAGCGCTGGTGACGGCGCGGGCGCGCCAGCCGGCGGAGCCTGCGAGGATGAGAGGCTGGCTGCGGCCGCAGCCGCGGTCGACGCGTCGAGAGCGGCGAGGGGGAGCAGCGCGCCGCTGCTCCAACTGGAGCGAGAGACGGACGAAGGGAGATGATCATGATGATGGATCCACGGCGGCGATGCGGCTTCTGCGCGCCTGCGGACTTCTGCACGGGAGGGGCGATCGCGATGATGGATGCGGGACGTCGATGCATCGCCTCGGCGCTCGCGCTCGCGCTCGCGGTGCTCTGGGCGCACGGGGGCCGCGGGCCGGCTGTCGCGGCGGAGGCAGCTCGGATGGATGCGGGCGCGGAGGCGGCGGAGGCGAGGCCCGAGACCGGCGCGGGGGTGAAGGTGGAGAAGGGCGTCTGCATCGCGCGCCCGCGGGACACCGGCGAGGCCCTCGTCAATCCGATGATGGGCTGGACCTTCCACCACTACAGCAACATCATCGCGAACTACGGCAGCCGGCTCGACCCGTCGGACACGCTCGACGACTTTCCGGGCCTCTCGACGACCTACCTCCGCCTGCCGTGGGCGTTCATCGAGGCCGAGGAGGGCGAGCTCGACTGGTCGATCGTCGATGCGCCCGCGCAGCGCTGGTTCGACAAGGGCAAGCGGATCGCCCTGCGATTTTCGTGCTCCGAGTCGTGGCTGCGCTACGCGACGCCGAAGTGGGTCGAGGCGGCGGGGGCGAAGGGCTACAACTTCACGCCGGGGCGGATCGACGAGAAGGGGCCCTTCTGGGAGCCGGACTACGCGGACCCGGTCTTCCTCGCGAAGCTAGAGAAGTTCCTCGCGGCGGCGGCCGCCCGCTACGACGGGCATCCGCGGGTCGACTTCATCGACGTGGGCTCCTTCGGCGTCTGGGGGGAGGGGCACACCTTCTCGAGCACCGGCCTCAGGTATCCGGAGGCGGTTCTGAGGAAGCACATCGATCTCCACGCGAGGCTCTTCCCCCGGAGCTTGCTGTCGATCAACGATGACTTCGCCTTCTACAGCGATGACGCCAAGGGGCTCGACATCCTGAAGTATCCGGGACGGGCGACGATCGACCACGCCTACGCGAAGGGCATGACGCTCCGCGACGACAGCATCCTCGTCCAGCCGCCGCCGCGCAGCTACTTCAGCGCGGAGATGGCCGGACCGGTCTGGCCGCGGCTTCCGGTCATCCTCGAGTGCCAGCACTACGGTTCGGCGAAGAAGGGCGGCGCCTGGGGGGACGGATCGTTCTACCTGAAAGCCGTCGAGGAGTACCACGCGAGCTACGCGGCCATCCACTGGTGGCCGCGCGAGTTCCTCGGCGAGCAGCGCGATCTCATCGACCGTATCAACCGGCGCCTCGGCTACCGGCTGCAGCTCCGCGAGATCCGCTGGCCGGCGAGGATCGCCCGCGATGAGCGGTTCACCGTGGCGATGGAGTGGCGCAACGCGGGCGTCGCTCCCTGCTATCCCGGCGGCCATCCCGCGATCACGCTCAAAGATGACAAGGGGGGGATCGTCGCCGTCTTCGTCGATGAGAGAAGCGACATGCGCGCGCTCGAGGTCGGTCCTCCGGACGCCGCGCCCACGGCGACGTTCGCGGCGGAGCATGGCTGCGCCCGCAACCAGCCGGCGGGCAGGTTCGGAGTCTTCGTGTCGGTGGGGGACCGGCTCGGCACGCCGCGGATCGGGCTTCCCCTCGCGGGCGGCGATGGCCACCGCCGCTATCGCATCGGCGAGATCGAGGTGATCGGGGATCGAGCGTCCGGCTCCTGACGCCATCGCCTGTCGCCGGCGCGGCGGCCAGTCCATTGCCGAGGGCGGGCCTCGCTCGATATCATGAGAGACTCGCTGTGCGTCGGATGGCTCCGGCCATCCGTTCCAGAACTGCTCGGTGATCCATGATCGAGGAAGAAGCCATGAAGAAGAAGCCGAACCGTCATCTCGAGCGGCCCGTAACCCGCAGGCAGATCCTCGCGGCGGCCGGAGGCCTGGCTCTCTCCGGGGCAATGGGGCTCTCCGGGCGTCGCGGGCGAGCGCTGGCGGCCGAGGGCGCGGATCTCTCCTACACTTCCAAGGGCAACATCAACCATTCCGTCTGCCGCTGGTGCTACGGCAGGATCGCCTTCGAGGACCTCTGCGTCGCCGCGAAGTCCATGGGCATCCGGTCCATCGAGCTGGTCGGCGCCGGAAGCGAGTGGGACACGCTGAAGAAGCACGGCCTCATCTGCGCGATGACGCCGAGCCACGGCATCGGCAAGGGGCTCAACCGCAAGGAGAACCACGAGGCCTGTCTCGCTTCGATCCGCAAGGCGATCGAGGCGACCGCCGAGGCGGGGTTTCCCAACGTGATCTGCTTCTCCGGAAACCGCATCGAGGGGATGACGGACGAGGAAGGCCTCGAGAACTGCGCGATCGCCCTCAAGCAGGTGGTCGGCCTCGCGGAGAAGAAGAAGATCAACCTCTGCATGGAGCTGCTCAACTCGCGGGTCGACCACAAGGGCTACATGTGCGACAAGTCGAGCTGGGGCTTCCGCCTCTGCGAGAAGGTGGGCAGCGAGAACTTCAAGCTGCTTTACGACATCTATCACATGCAGATCGACGAGGGGGACATCATCCGCACGATCACCCGCAACGCGCAGCACATCGGGCACTATCACACCGGCGGCGTTCCGGGGCGGAACGAGATCGACGAGACGCAGGAGCTCTACTACCCGGCGATCATGAGGGCGATCGTCAAGTCGGGCTACAAGGGCTACGTCGGCCAGGAGTTCATCCCCAAGCGCGATCCGCTGACGAGCCTGCGGCAGGGCATCGAGATCTGCGACGTGTAGGCTTCCGGGCAAGACGCC
>JAFGKN010000183.1 GCA_016928605.1 Planctomycetota bacterium
ACGCTGTAACCATCAGGAATCGAAAGAGTTCCACTGGCGCCCGCCGGCAGCTTCGCCTTGCGGGCATCCGATGGGACGCCTCGGCGGGCTCCCCTATTCAGCGGATTCTCGGGACATCCGACGCCAGCAGAGCGCGGCCAGGCCGAGGAGGAGCGCCGCAGCGCCCGCGACATCAGCAGCCCAGTCGAGGACGTCCGCCGACCGACCCGGCACGAAGGCCTGGTGGATCTCGTCGCTCGCGCCGAAGAGGGCGGCCGCCGCCAGCGTCCAGACGGCCAGCCGCCGGTAGCTCCAGCGGGTCCGGCTCGAGGCGAGAGCGCCCAGGAAGAGCGCCGCCCAGACCCCGAAGGCCGCCGCGTGCAGCGCCTTGTCGAAGCCCGGGATCTCCACGCGCAGCCGCTCCGGCGCGGGCCGCGACGAGAGCATGATGATCAGCGCGCTGTAGGCGAGGACGGCCGACCAGAGCACCGCGGGGAGGATCGACCGCCGGAAGCGGCCGCTTTGGCTCGACATCGCGCTCATCCTTCTCGGATGCGACCGCCCGAGAGCACCTGTCGCCCGCCCACGAAGACGTGCACGGCGCGCCCTCGCACACGCCAGCCCGCGAAGCACGTGTTGCGGCTCTTCGAGAGGAAGCGCGCCGGATCGACGACGTACTCCGCGCCGAGATCGAAGACCGCGATGTCGGCGAGCTTGCCGGAGCGAAGGCCCCCGCGATCCGCGTCGAGCCCCAGGATCCTCGCCGGGTTGATCGTCATCTTCTCCAGGACGAGAGGCAGGGGGAGTCCGTGCTTCTCGACCAGCACGGTGTAGCTGATGGGGAAGAGCGTCTCCATGCCAACGACGCCGAAAGGAGCGAGGTCGAACTCCACGGCCTTCTCCTCGAGCGTGTGCGGCGCATGGCCGCTCGCGATCGCGTCGATCGTTCCGTCCCGCAGCCCCGACAGAAGGGCCTCTGCATCCTTCGACTCCCGCAGAGGGGGCTTGACCTTGAAGTTGGGGTTGAAGTCGGCGCAGGCCTCGTCGGTCAAGCTGAAGTGATGGGGGGTGACCTCCCCGGTGACGAGCAGCCGGTTCTCCTTGGCCTGCCGCACCAGGGCCGCGGCCCCCCGCGTGCTCATCTGGCCGATGTGGAGGCGCCCCTGCGTGATCTCGGCCAGGCTGATGTCCCGGCTCACGACGATGTTCTCCGAGGCGTCGGGGATCCCCGAGAGCCCGGTCCTCAGAGACACCTTGCCGTAGTTGATCACTCCATCGCGGCGGAGATCCGCATCCTCGCAGTGGGCGATCACGGGCCGGTTGAACATCCTGGCGTAGAGCAGGCCCCGCCGCATGATCTCGGCCGACCGGATCGAGCGATCCGCATCGCTGAAGGCCACGGCTCCGGCGCGAGCCAGGCCGGCCATCTCGGCCAGCCGCTCGCCGGTGCGCCCGAGCGTCACAGCTCCCACGGGCACGACGTTCGCGAAGCCGGCTCGCTTTCCCTGGCGCACGACGAACTCCGCCATGCCCTCGTTGTCGATGGCCGGATCGGTGTTGGGGAAGGCCGCGATGGTCGTCAAGCCGCCCGCCACGGCGGCGCGCGCACCGCTGAGGATCGTCTCCTCTTCCTCGTCCCCCGGTTCGCGGAGGTGGACATGCATGTCGATGAGGCCGGGCGCGACGACGAGGCCGTCGGCATCGATGACCTCAGCGCCCGCGGAGTCGAGCCCCGACCCGATGGCGGCGATGCGCTCCCCTTCGATGAGCAGGTCGCCCACCTCGTCCCGCCCCGACTCCGGGTCGACGACCCGCCCGCCTCGGATGAGAATCCTAGCCATGGGCTTCCTCTGGAGACGAACCGGGCGGCGTCCTCCCGTAGGTTCCCGTCAGGAAGAGAGCGGCCATGCGGACGGCGAGGCCGTTCGTCACCTGGTTCAGGATGACCGACTGGGGCCCGTCCGCCACCTCCGCCGTCAGCTCCACTCCGCGGTTGATCGGGCCCGGGTGCAGGATCAGCGCGTCCGGCTTCAACCGGCGCATCCGCTCCCGGTTGAGGCCGAAGAGCGACGCGTACTCTCTCGTCGTGGGGAAGAGCCCTGCATCCTGCCGTTCCGTCTGGATGCGGAGCATGTTGAAGCAGTCGATCTCCGAGAGGATCTCGTCGAGGTTGTAGTGCACCTCGACGCCGAGCTTCGAGAGTCCCCTCGGCACGAGCGTGGGAGGACCGACCGCGTAGACTTTCGCGCCCAGCTTCTGGAGCCCCCAGATGTTGGAGCGTGCGACGCGGCTGTGCGCCACGTCACCGACCAGGGCGACCTTCAGCCCCTCGAGGCGGCGCTTCTTCTGCCGGATGGTGAAGATGTCGAGCAGAGCCTGCGTGGGATGCTCGTGAGCGCCGTCGCCCGCGTTGACGACGCTCGCGCTCGTCACCTCGGCGAGCCGATAGGCGGCGCCGGCACAGCGGTGGCGGATGATGAAGATGTCGACCCCCATCGCCTCTATGTTCCGGGCGGTGTCGATCAGCGTCTCGCCCTTGACCGTGGAGCTCGTCTCGCCGCTGAAGTTGATCACGTCGGCGGAGAGGCGCGCTCCGGCGAGCTCGAAGGAGATCCGGGTTCGCGTGCTCGCCTCGAAGAAGAGGTTGACGATCACCTTGCCGCGAAGAGCGGGGACCTTCTTCACGCTCCTGGTGGAGACCTCGCGAAAACCTTCCGCCGTATCGAGGATGCAGATGATCTCATCGGCGGTGAGGTCCTCGAGGCCGAGAAGGTGCTTGCTTTTCCACTTCATGAGCGACTGCGCACCTCGGGTCGACGATCGCCGGCTGCCGGCAGGAGCTCGACCGCGTCGTCTCCTCCCTCGACCTCCCTCAACCGGACCATCACGCGGTCTTCTCTGCTGGTCTCGAGCGTGCAACCGACGAAATCGGCTGCGATGGGCAGCTCGCGATGCCCGCGGTCGACGAAGACCGCGAGCCATATCCTCCGCGGCCTCCCGAAGTCGAGGATCAGATCCATCGCCGCCCGCACGGTCCGCCCGGTGAACAGGACGTCGTCGATCAAGAGAAGAGACGCATCGTCGACGGCGAAGGAGATCTCGGTTCCCAGCACCTGCGGATGGCCCTCCTGGAGATGATAATCGTCCCGGTAGAGCGAGATATCCACCTCGCCGTAATCGAGATCGGGGTGCCGCGCGCGCAGGTCTTTCCAGAGTCTCCTGCCGAGGGCGGCCCCTCGGCGCTTGACGCCGACGAGCGCCCACCGCCCCGGTCCCCCGGTGGCCGTCTCCAGCTCGCTCCGCAGCACGCGGTAGGTCTTTTCGAACTCCTCGGGGGAGATGAGCCGCCGCCCGACAGCCTTACCATCCCCCGCGCCTCCCGTTCCGAGCGTCGTGCCTTGCATGAGACCTGCGGATGCGCTCCTGTCGCTAGCGTCTGGAACTGGCGGACGGCTCTCCGGTTGTCACTGCGGCCAGGAAGAGTCGAGGCATATTACGAGAGCGCGCCGGACCTCGTCAAGAGATCCCGGATCGCCGGCGCGCTCGGCGGCCTCCAGCGCCGTTCGCACGAGCTCTGTCTGCCGATCCGTGAAGGGCGCGGCCGCGATCCTGTCGTCCGGACTCCTCCTCTCGCCCCCGTGGATCCAGCGGCGGACGATCGCCTCCCGGAGCGCCGCGAGCCCCTCACCGCTGAGAGCGGAGATCCAGAGAGAGCCCGATCGCTGCGGCGGCTGGCCTCCGAGATCGCGGAATCCGTCGACGACCAGCACCCGCTGCTCCTCGCGGCGCTCGAGAAACGCGCGATCCTGCGGCTCGAGCGCCCAGGGAGGCGCCAGCAGGTAGATCACCGCGTCGGCCTCATCCCTGCAGAGACTCTCGATCGCCTGCGCTTCCACCGGGTCTTCCGGGGACGGACGGAGCCCGGCGCTGTCGATGATCTCCACCGGGAAGCCCTCGAGGCAGACCGTCTCGCGGACCAGGTCCCGAGTCGTGCCCGCGACCGGAGAGACGATCACGCGCTCTCGCTCGGCCAGCGCGTTGAACAGGGTCGACTTCCCGCAATTGGGCCGTCCGGCCAGCAGCAGGCGGAGCGGCCGGGCGAGCCTCACCGCCGCGCGAGCGTCCCGGTGCAGCGCTCGCAGCCGTGCCCTGCAAGCCTCGAGGCCCATTTCCCCGCCGGATCGCGCTGCGCCCAGGATCCCCCGGAGCTCCCTGGAGAGCTCGCCAGCATGCATGCGCGAGAAGAAGCCCGCCGCCCTCTCCGTGCGCGCGTCGAGCAGGTGCTCGTAGGCGGCCGCCTCGATGGCATCGATCGAGCCCGCGGCCAGCGCACGGCGCAGCACCCCCCTCGTGTCGAGCCCTTCGCCGCCCTCTTCCCCCAGGACGCGGCAGAGCCTGCTCTGGATCCAGGCCCCGCCGTGGACCGCGAGCGTCCACGCCTCCAGGTGGCACCACATGGAGGCCCCCCCGACCCTCGTGATCACGGCCTCGTCGACGACATCGCCCCCCCTGTCGACGATTCTCCCGAGGCGGCTCGCCCCGATGCCGGGCAGAGCACGTCCCCGGAAGACCCGCTCGAGGGCGGCGCGGGCGCCGTCGCCGTAGAGCTCGAAGATGGCCACGCCCGCCTCGCCCGGCGCCGTCGCGCAGTGAAACGCGAATCGCGGAACGCGCGGTGCGGTCATGCTCCGGATCGTTCCCAGGCCAGGAGCAGCCCGCGGAGCGTGAGGAGAGGGTCGATGCGATCCACGCCCCGCAGGCCTGGCACGAGGATCTCCGCATCTCCCCCCGTGGCGATCACGCGCTGCGGCGGCGGAAGCTCGATGCGCAGGCCGTCGAGCATCCGCTGGATGCCGCCCACCATCTGCCAGTAGAGGCCAGAATCGAGCCCTTCCTGTGTCGTCCTTTCCAGGAACCGCCTCGGCTTGCGGGGATGGGCGGGCGGCAGGCGCGGCGTCGCCGATCGGAGCGCATCGACCGCCGCCTTGAGGCCGAAGCCGATCAGGCCGCCTTCAAAAGCCCCTTCCGGCGACACGACGGTGACGCTGAGCGCCGTTCCGAAGTCGAGGATCACGCGCGTCGTGTCGGACCACACATCCGAGACCGCAAGCGTGTTGAGAAGCCGATCGATTCCGACCTCCTCCGGAAACCGGTAGCGGTTCACGACCGGGATCTGGAAGTCACGCCCCGCGACGGTGATCGTCCGGAGCTCCTGCGACATGGCGGCTCTCAGGGCCTGCAGCCGGTCGTCGCGCACCGATCCGATGACCACCCCATCCACCGTGTGCTGCCGGAAGATCTGCCGCAGCTCTTCGAAGTCGGCGCGGTAGAGATCATCCCACGCGAGGACATCCCACTCCGTGATCTTCGAGCCCTCGAAGAACCCCAATCGGATCCGGCTGTTTCCGAGGAGCAGGCCGATATTCATGGCGTCATGGTAACCGAGAGGCCTACGGATGTCAGCAGCCCCCCGGACGACCGCTCCATTCACCGACTCCGACGAGAGGCCATCCTGCATCGCCGCCGGGATCGGTCCGCCGCCGATCAGTAGTTGAAGTTGAAGTCCGCGGTCATGGTGCCCTTGTAGATCCCCTTCAGCTCGAGCTTCAGCTCATCGGGGAAGTCCGAGGCCTCCATGGCGTGGTCGAGCGTGATCAGATCGTCCTGGTAGAGGACCTTCAAGGACTGGTTGAACGTCTGGCAGCCGTAGTAGGAGCCTTCCTTGAGCGCTCCGTAGAGCTCGTGGGTCCTGCCCTCGTAGAGGATCTCGCTGATGGTCGGAGACTCGACGAGGATCTCCACTGCGGGCACGCGTCCGGACTCCGACTTGCGCGGCAGGAGCCGCTGCGAGACGACGCCCTTGAGCACCAGGGAGAGCTGCAATCGGATCAGGTTGTGCTGGTGCGGAGGGAAGTAGTTGATGATGCGCTCGACGGTCTGCGACGCGTTGACGGTGTGCAAGGTGCTGAAGACGAGATGGCCGGTCTCCGCGGCGGAGAGGGCGGCCTCCATCGTCTCCCGGTCGCGCATCTCGCCGATCAGGATGACGTCCGGGCTCTGTCGAACGGCCATCTTGAGGGCCGTGTGGAAGTCGGGAGTGTCGGTGCCGATCTCTCTTTGCTCGAGCAGAGACTTGCGGTCCTTGAAGATGAACTCGATGGGGTCCTCGATGGTGACGACGTGCCGGTTGAAGTTCTCGTTGACGTAGTTGATCATGGCCGCGAGAGTCGTCGACTTCCCGCTTCCCGTGTTGCCCGTCACCAGGACGAGGCCGCGGCGAACAGCCGCCAACCTCTTGAGGATGTCTCCCGGAAGGCATAGCTCCTCGAAGGACGGGACATTGCTCTCGATGTGCCGCAGAACGAAACCGATATGGCCGCGCTGCCGGAAGATGTTGACGCGGAAGCGTCCGATGCCGGGAACCTCGTACGCGACGTCGATGTCGTTCTTGGTGCTGAAGCCTTCCTTCTTGGAGTCCTCGATGATCTCGAAGATCTCAATGGAGTCCTGAGGAGTGATCTCGTCGGTATCGAGAAAGGCGATGTCACCGTCGACCCGCAGAGATGGAGGGGTTCCGACCTTGATGAAGAGGTCGGATGCTTTCTCGATCACCATCTTGCGAAGCATTTCGTGGAATTCCATGGACACTCTCCTCAGTCAACCCAGGACCCGCTGCCCTTACCGGCGGGGGAGATAGAACCCTACGAGCCGCAGAAGTATACAACAGCGCGCGGGCAGAGACGATCGCTTGCTCAAGAGCGGCGGCAGCCTGGCGTGATGCAGAGTGTCCACTTTTGCTACGAGAGGTTCCGCGAACGTAACCGCTCGCCCGCCCGCGGCGGACTTCTCTCGCGACCGAGCGCCTGGTGCGGCATCCCCGCGCTGCGCACGGCCGCCGGCCCCGGCGCCAGGCGAGCGCCGCCGGCTCCCCCAGGCGAAATCAGGCGCGTCATCAGCGAACGGGGCGCGTCTTGGCCGCTGGATCTGCCAGGGCCGCCTCGCCGTGCCCCCCCCGGCAGCGGTTCAGCGTCCGGACCCGGCCGCCGCCTCGGCGTCCGACGCGCGCACCAGGCGGTCGGCCTCGCCGAGAAGCGCCGATAGCCCCTCTCCTGTCGCGGCCGAGATTCGCAGGACCCGCAGCCCCAGGCGGCCCTCGATCTCCGCGGCGCTCTCCAGGGCTGCTTCGGGCGTGAGGATGTCGATCTTTGAGAGGGCGAGGATCCGCGGCTTGCCGGCCAGAGCGGAGCTGTAGCTCGCGAGCTCCGACTCGACGACCCGGTACTGCGATTCCAGCTCGCCGGCGTCCTTGGCTTCGGCGGAGAGGAGATGCACCAGGACCTTCGTCCGCTCGATGTGGCGGAGGAACTCGATCCCCAGCCCCTGTCCCTGGTGCGCCCCCTCGATGAGGCCCGGAATGTCGGCGATCACGAGCCGGCTGTACTCCCCGATCTCGGCGATGCCGAGGTTGGGCTGCAGGGTCGTGAAGGGGTAGTCCGCGATCTTGGGCGTCGCGGCGGAGACCTTGGAAAGGAGCGTCGACTTGCCGGAGTTGGGCAGGCCGACGAGCCCCACGTCCGCCAGCAGCCGGAGCTCGAGGTAGAGCTGCCGGGACTCGCCCGGCTCTCCCTTCTGCGCGAAGCGAGGCACGCGGCGGACCGAGGACGCGAAGGCCTTGTTCCCCTTGCCGCCCCTGCCGCCCCGCGCGACGACCAGCTTCATGCCGTGCTCCACGATGTCCCCGAGGAGCCGTCCCTCGCGGGGCGGAGCCCCCGTGACGATCTCCCTGACCGTCGTGCCGACAGGAACACCGACGATGAGGTCGCGACCGCGCCGGCCCGAGCGGTTGTTCCCCATCCCCGGCCGGCCGCTCTCCGAGCGATACGACTTGCGACGCCCCACGTCGAGAAGCGTCGAGAGGGACTCATCGCCCCTCAGGAAGACACTGCCACCGTGGCCTCCGTCGCCCCCGTCGGGACCGCCCTTGGGGACGAACTTCTCCCGGCGGAAGCTCACGCAGCCGTTGCCGCCATCTCCGCTGCGGACGTGGATCACGGCTTCATCGAGAAACATGTCGGTCGCTCCGCGTCTGCCGCGCCGGGGGGAATGAGCGGCCGGAGATGAGCATGAGCCGGAGGGACGATGCGGCGCAGGCCCGCTTCATTCCGCCGCGTTCGGCGCTTCCGCTGGCCGAAGATGCTCCCCGTAAACGCTGATGCGACGGCGGCCCTCGAACGTCACGGTGCCCTCGATGAGGGAGAAGATCGTGAAATCGCCGCCCATGCCGACGTTGAAGCCCGGCTTGAAGCGCGTGCCGCACTGCCTGACGATGATCTGTCCAGGCTTGACCCGCCCACCACCGTAGACCTTCAAGCCGCGGTTCTGAGGATTGGAGTCCCGCCCGTTGCGGCTCGCTCCCTGACCTTTCTTGTGAGCCATGAAACCTAGACCTCGATTGTCTCGATCTGAACCTTGGTGTATCGCTGCCGGTGGCCGAACCGGGTCTTGGAGTTCTTTCGACGCCGGAAGTGCATGACGACGAGCTTGGGGCCCTTGACGTGGCTCAGCACCTTGCCGATGACCCTGGCGCCCTCCACGCGGGGCTTGCCGACGCGCGTCGCTCCACTCCCTTCTCCTTCGGTGACGAGGAGAACATCATCGAACTCGATGCGGCTTCCCGGCTCAAGCTCGCGGTAATCGACGTCAACGGTGGCTCCCTGCTCCACCTTGTACTGCCGCCCCCCGTCCCGAATGATCGCTTCCATCGATTCTCAGTGAAACCTCACAATGAACTGCTCGGGGCTGAAGTTCTCCTCCGCCCGGATGTTGATCGTCTTGTTGTACTCCGTCTCCATCTCGAGGAGGTGGCGGCGGCGCTCGTTGACCAGATATCGGACCACGTCGGGGTGAGCCAGGACTTCGCATCCGGCTCGGCGCTTGCTACCGAGCGCGGCCCTCAGCTGCCGCATGATCGTGATGCCCGTCGCTCGAGGGGACTTGGTGGTCCCCGTTCCACCGCAATGCTTGCAGGGCTCGTGATGAGCCCGCTCGAAACTGGTCCTCACCCTCTGGCGCGTCATCTCGATGATGCCGAAGCGGGATATGCGGGTGAACCAGCTCTTGGCTCGGTCGTTCTTGAGGGCCGCTCGCAGCGCTTTCTCCACCTCCCTTCGGTGGCTCGCCACCTCCATATCGATGAAGTCCATGATGATCACGCCGCCGAGATCTCGCAGCCGGAGCTGCCTCGCGATCTCCTCCGCAGCCTCGAGATTCGTCTTCAGGGCGGTCGCCTCGAGATCCTCCTCGTCGCGATACTTCCCCGAGTTGACGTCGATGGCGACCAGCGCCTCGGTCTGCTCGATCACGAGGTGACCCCCGCTCGGAAGCGCAACCCGGCGATTATAGATTTTCTCTATCTCCTCTTCAACGCCGAATTTCGAGAAGAGAGGAGTCTGCCCGTTGTAGGACTTCAGCCGCTTGGCGGCCTGGGGCATCACCTCGAGCAGGAACCGCCGCGCTCGGTCGTAAACCCCTGTCTCATCGATCAGTATCTCGTCCACGTCCGCGCCGAAGAGATCGCGCATGGCCCGGATGATGAGGTCTGACTCGGCGTAGATCAGGGTCGGGGCCGGCGCCTCGTGCGCCGCGCGGCTAATCTCTTTCCAGATCCCCATCAGGTGCTCAAAATCGCGGGCGAGCGCTTCCTGGGACTCCTCCTGGCCGGCGGTCCGGACGATGTAGCCCAGCCCCTCGGGCGGGTGGAGGCTCGCCAGCTTCTCGCGGAGCTGCGCGCGCTCCTCTCCGTCGCGGATGCGCTTGGAGACCCCGTGCCGGCTCACGCCGGGCATCAGCACGAGGAACTTCCCCGGAACGCTGACGTACGTGGTCAGGCTCGGCCCCTTCGCTCCGATGCTGTCCTTCGAGATCTGGACGAGCACTTCCTGCCCGTTCCGCAGGATCTCCTGGATCTTCAATCTCCTCCAGTTCTCGATCCGTTTCGAGAGCCGATCGACGGGAATCCCGACGGCCTCGCGATAGGCGGGGAGGACGTCGGAGACGTGGAGAAAGCCGTTGCGGCCGATGCCCAGGTCGACGAAGGCGGCCTGGATCGCCGGCTCGAGGTTGACGATGCGCCCCTTGTAGATGTTGCCCAGGTACTTCTTCTCGGCCGTCCATTCGTACTGGAGCTGCTGGAGCTGCCCGTTTTCCAGGACGGCGATCCGCACCTCTTCCTCGTCGGTGGCGTTGATGAGGATGCGGCGGCGGACCGTGGGGCTCGATCTCGCCGGCTGGAGCCGCTCCGGACGGGCAGGCGGCCGGCTCGATGCCTCGCCGCGGGGCTCCTCAGCGCCGGTCCCGGGGCTGCCGGCGCTCGCCGGGCCCTTGGGGCCCGCGCGGAGCTCCTGCGAGGCGGCAGGGCGCGGGCCCTGCGCCGTGCGGCCTTCCACGGCGAGGGAACCGAGCAGTCCCGCCGTGCTCCCCTCCGCGGGGGGCTCGCCGCC
>JAFGKN010000830.1 GCA_016928605.1 Planctomycetota bacterium
GCGCGGAACTGCTCCAGGGTCAGCGACGGGCTCAGGGAATTGTAGTAGGCGTAGGCGCGCAGGGACCGCTCGAGCGAGCTCGCCGCCTCCGGCGCGATCCCAGCGGAGACGGGCGGCGGCGGCTCTCCCTCGCGAGAGAGCTCGATGCCGCGATGCGCCGCGAGCAGATCCACATCCTGGCGCGCTCTGTGAAGCACGCGGCCGTTGCCGTACAGGGTCGTCTGACCGTTCTGCAGGTTTTGCAGGCGATCTTGCAGGCGCGGGAGGTACGACAGGTCGTCGCCCGCTTGCGTGGTTCCCGGCTTCTCCTCGAGGTCCTGGATGGACCGGGTCTCGCTCCGCTTGATGGCGAAGTCGAAGTTGCGGGCGGCGCCGGCGGCTTCTCCGCCCGCTCTGATCGCTTCTTTGATGGAGTCGGCGTTGAGGTTGAAGTTGGACATCTTCTCGAGATCGGCGCCCTTGGGGATCTCGACGGTCACGTCGCCGCCGCCGGCGACCGACCCTCGGTCCCGGCCGGCGCGGCCGCCTGTCGTCCGCGACATGTCCCGCTGGACGGTCGGATCGTAGGCCGGAGGCGCCGGCGTGGGCGCGGGCGTCGCTGTCGCTGCCGCCGCGGGGCCGCGGACCGCGCTGGAGGAGCTTTTCAGCCCCTTCGCGAGCTGCTGGACCCGTCCGCTGGCCGCCCGCGCGGCCGGATCCTCTGCGCGCGCGGTCGGAGGCGGAGGCCGCGGCGCCGCGAGGGGCTTGCCGGCGACGCCCGTCCCGGCGGCGGCCGCTTCCTGGCGGGGGGCCTCCAGCTCGAGGTCAGAGAGGACGTCCTCGTCTTCCCCGAAGACGACGCCGTCGTCGTCCACGTCGGCCCCGAAGATGATGCGCTCTTCAGCCGGCTCCGCGATCTCCTCGGCCTCCACGGCGACATCGCCCTCGTCGAGGAAGCGGCTCTCGACGGTGACCATCGCACCCTCACCCTCTTGGGCCGGCGCCTCCTCGGCGGCGGGCGCGCTCGCCACGAGATCCAGGCGCTCGGGCTTCACGGAGAGCTCATCGGCCCCGGAGTCGGCCGGCGGCGCGATCGCGAAGCCGCGCGCTACCCGTTTGCGCGCGGGCTCTTCTCCAGCCGCCCCGGCCGGACCGTCGGCGGGGGAGATCTCCTGAGCGGCGGCATCCTCCTCCATCTTCCCGGGAGCCTCCGGGTCCTGCCCATACTTCGCCGCCGCGCGCCCTCGCACGTAGGGAGGAGCGGAAGAGTCCTCTCCGTGGGAGGACTCCGACCACACCCCAGGCGTGTTATCGTGGCGGCCGGCCAGCTCGGCCTCGTAGCGGCGGGCACCGCCGTCGGCGAGCCGATACGCCTTCTTCTCCGTCAGGCCGGACAGCAACAGACCCAGGCCCAGCACGACGACGATCAGGGCCGCGGCCGAGGAGCAGGCGATGACGATCCCCCGCCTCCACGCCGGACGCTGGCGCGATGCCGCGAGCACGCGCCGCAGCCGCCGCTCCTCGAACGAGTAGGCGGCGCAAGCCTCGCCCCCGCGGCCCGCGGCGGGCGGAGCGAGCACGTCCTCCACCGCCGCGAGAGTCCGGCGCAGCTCGGCGAGCTCGCGGCGGCACTCGCCGCACTCCTCGACGTGGGACTCCACCTCGCGCCGGCCGTCGGCGGAGATGTTCTCGAGGATGTAGGCCGTGAGCAGGTAGCCGAGATGTTCTGCACGCCGGCCAGCGCTCTGCCGACTCGCGGTGTGCGCTCTCTGCTCGAGTCGATCGGAAGCGCCTGGCAGAGGTGCACGCGGCGTCGGCGCCGGAGGCGGCGTCTGTGTCTGCGCGGACGCCGCAGTCTTCCTCCGCGGCGGCGCGGCGCGGGCGCCGGCTGCGGGCGACCTCGCTCCGCTCGCGGCAGCGCGCGATCCCGGCCTGCCGGATCCCCGCGGCCGAGCGCTCCGCTTCTCCGCCGCTGGTTTCTTCTTTCGCGAGGGCATCAGAGTCTTTCCTCGAGGCCGTTGAGCCGCCGCGCCATGGTCCGCATCGCCTGGTGGAGGAGGTAGCCGACGTTGGTGATGGTCAGGCCGGTGATCTCGGCGATCTCCCGGTACGTCTTGCCCTCCTGCACCTTGAGCAGCATCAGCTCCTTCAGGCGCGGCGCCAGCCGCTGGATCTCGGCGCGGACGCGCTCGCGCGCCTCGTCGCGCTCCACCTCCCGGTCATCCGGCTCCGCGGCGGCCGTCTGCCACGCGCGTCGCTCGGCGTACTCGCGCATCTTGCGGCGTCCTCGCAGCGTCCGGCGGACGTGGTCGACGCTCAGGTTGCGGGCGACCCGCAGGAGCCAGTTGTGGGGGCTCTCGACCCCGGCGAGCTTCCCCGGGCTCCGGGCGACGCGCAGGAAGGTCTCCTGGACGATGTCCTGCGCCGCGACCCGGTCCTGCAGGAAGCCGGAGACGAACCGCACCAGGGAGTCCTGGTGCCGCAGGACGAACGCGCCGAGCGACTCGGCGTCACTCGCCTCCGCGTAGGCGCGCAGAAGCTCCTGGTCGGTCATCTCGTCTCTCGGAGTCACGGCCTCCATCCCTCCAGTCGCTCGCCGGCCCCCTTGTCTTAGAGTGTATCCGGGAAAACCCGGTTCGTTCAGCACCGATTTACCGGCCGGCGCCGCCTGCCACTGGTGAGCGCGAGGGCGGCGAGCGCCAGGCCAGAAGCCCCCCTCCTCAGGCCTCGACGAGATCGAGGATGACCGCCGCCAGCTCCTCCTTGCGGAGCCGTCCGAGGTCGCGCCGGCTCCCGTCCCTCCCGAGGATCGTGAAGTCGGCCGCCTCGGCTCCGATCGCCTCAGGCGAGTTGCAGACGATCCAGTCGAGGTTCTTCTCCTCGAGCTTCCGGCGCGCTCCCTCGAGGAGGCGTTCGCTCTCGAGGGCGAATCCGACGTGGATCCTGCGGCCCTTCGCCCGGCCGAGCTCGGCGAGGATGTCGGGGTTCGGGACCAGCTCGATGGACCAGCTCTCGGCCGTCCTCTTGTGCTTGCGCGGCGAGGGCGCGGCGGCGCGGTAGTCGCTGACGGCGGCCGCGCCGATGAGGA
>JAFGKN010000184.1 GCA_016928605.1 Planctomycetota bacterium
TACCCGAGGCCTCGCGGCTCGTTGCGCCGGCGGGGGCTTTGCTGTAGAGTCTCGCGGCTTTCGGCGATCGCCGCCGAGCCCCGACCGGAACCCACACCTCTCTGCACGATCCCATGGCCCATGCAGGAGAGATCGCTGCTCTCGTCACAGCGCTCTGCTGGACGTTCAGCCTGCTGAGCTTCACGGCGGCATCACGGCGCATCGGCTCGCTCTCGGTCAACATCATCCGGCTCGTGATCGCGCTGCTCCTCTTCTCGGCCCACGGGCTGATCTTCCGCGGCAGGCTGCTGCCGACGGATGCTCCGGCGCACACGTGGCTCTGGCTTCTCCTGTCGGGCTTCGTCGGCTTCTTCCTCGGCGACCTCTGCCTCTTCAAGTCGCTCATGCTCGTCGGCCCCCGCCTGACGTCGCTCCTCATGTCGCTCGCCCCTCCGCTCACGGCGATCCTCGGAATCTTCATGCTCGGCGAGCATCTCACCGCCTGGAACTGGACGGGCATGGCGGTGACCGTGCTGGGCGTGAGCTGGGTGATCCTCGAGCGGACCGGCGGCGAGGGGATCGCGGCGCAGCGGCCATCGCTCGGCGGCATCGCCCTCGGCGCGCTCGCGGCTCTCGGTCAGGCCGCGGGGCTGGTGTTCGCGAAGCTCGGCCTGAGGGACGACTACGATCCCTTCGCGGGCACGCACATCCGCGTGATGGCAGGCGTCGCGGGCTTCGGAGTGCTCCTGGGACTCATAGGCTGGTATCCCCGCGTCTACCAGGCGCTCCGGCAGCCTCGGGCGGTGGCCCTCGTCTTCTTCGGCGCCTTCCTGGGGCCGTTCCTGGGCGTGGCGCTGCTGCTCCTCTCGGTCCGGACCATCACGACCGGCGTGGCCCAGACCATCGTCTCGATCCTGCCGGTGACCGTCATGCCTTTCCTGATCTGGCTCTACCGCGAGCGCGTCAGCGCGAGGGCCTTCCTCGGGGCCTGCATCGCGATCGCGGGCGTCGCGATGCTCTTCCTCAAGTAGCCGTCGGATGCAGCTTCCGACTCCGAGCCCGGGACGGATGCCCGGGAGCGCAGATCGATGCCGGTTCCGAGCCCGACGCCCGATCGCGATGCCGATGACCGATGCAGACTCGGACGATGCCGTTGCCTCCCGCGGCTGCCGGTGCGGGTGCCGCTGCGGGTGCCTCCTCCCGGAACGTCAGCGCACTCGCAGGAACTCCGCGACCCGCCGCGCCACTGCGGTCGCGCTGCGGATGCAGTCGCCGACGGATATGCCGTACAGGACGTTGCCGGCGATGAAGAGTCCGGGGTGCTCCTCCTCGAGCCGCCGCGCGGCCTCCTTGTGGCGGCCGTGGCCGACGACGTACTGCGGGATGGCCGGCTTCCAGACCTCGGCGCGCGCGAGCGTTGGATCGCCTTGGAGCCCCAGGAGCGGAGTCAGGTCCGCGAGGGTCTTCTCGATGATCCGGCCGGCGTCGGGTTCGACCCGCTCGGGGTGGATCGCTCCTCCGACGAAGGCGGTGAGCGCCGCGTGGCCCTCGGGGGCGCGGCCGGGGAAGAGCGCGGACGGAAAGAGGCAGCCGAGGACGAACCGCCCTTCCCGCTCCGGAGCGAGGAAGCCGAAGCCGTCGAGGGGATGGCGCACTCGATCGCGCGGGTAGCCGATGCAGACCAGCGCCACGTCCGCCTGGGGCAGCTCGAGCATGCCGGCGGCGAACTCCTCACCGAGAGGGCGCAGCGCGCCGGCGGCCGCAGCGGCGGGGAGAGCGGAGATCACGCTCCGGGCTCTCAGATTCTCGCCGCCGGAAGGTGACTCGGCGGCGACGACGAAGCCGCCGCCCTCGCGGGTCACGGATGCGACTCGCACGCCCGGACGCCAGCCGCTGCCCAGCGTCTCGGCCAGCCGGCGCGGCAGCTCGTCGAGGCCGCCGGGAAAGGTGAAGAGACCTCCGGCGGGTGCCGGTCCCTTGCGCTTGGCGATCGCGCCGCGGATCAGGCTCCCGTAGCGCTCCTCGAGAGCGTGGATCTTCGCGGTCGCGTGGCGCACGGAGAGCCTCGCGGGATCGCCGGCGTACACTCCGGAGACGAAGGGGCCGACCGCGTAGTCGAGGAACTCCTGGCCGAGCCGCCGCCTCGTGAACTCCGCGATCGACTCCTCGCGGCCGGCGGGAGCGCGCCCGATGAAGGGCTCCCTGAGGAGCCTCAGCTTGGCCCGGGCGGAGAAGAGCGGCGTCCGCAGGAAGCCGACGGCGCCGCCGGGCAGCGGGACCAGCTCGCCTCGCTTCACGATGAAGCGCTTCTTTGAGGCCGGGGCCGCATCGATCCTCCGCTCGATGAGCTCCGCCTTCTCGCAGAGCTCGTCGATCTCCGGCGAGTTGTTGAGGACCGTGTTGGGGCCGAGCTCGAAGAGAAACCCATCGCCGCGCCACGTCGTGATGCTGCCGCCCGGCCGGCTCGTCGCCTCCAGCACCACCGCCGAGAGCCCGGCGCGCCGGAGCAGGAATCCCGCGGCGAGGCCGCTGATCCCTCCGCCCAGGACGGCGGCGTCGACCTCGACGCGTGCGGA
>JAFGKN010000185.1 GCA_016928605.1 Planctomycetota bacterium
CCTGTCTCCCTGGCAGAGCCTGGCCACGGCTGCTGGAGGCCCTTGCGCGGAGCCGGAGTTCCGGGAAGCCATCCCTCGAGCTCAGGTAGCGCTGGAGAGCCGCTCTCGAGCTCGCGGCGGCCTCGCCCCCTTGAGCCGGCGGGGCGGGCTGGGCTAGATGTGCGGAACTGGAGAGCGGCTTCCGACATAGAGATGACCATGAACCAGCTCCGCGCCATCTTCTTCGACATCGACGATACGCTCTACTCGACCAGCGAGTTCTCGGAACTCGCCCGGTCGGCCTCGCTCGACGCCATGATCGAGGCGGGGCTCAACATGAGCAAGGATCAGCTTCAGGAGGAGCTCGACGAGGTCATCAACGAGTTCACGTCGAACTACGAGCATCACTTTGACAAGCTCCTGCTGCGCATCCCGAAGAAGCACTACAAGGGGATCAACCCGTCGATCATCATCGCAGCGGGCGTCATGGCGTACCACGAGACCAAGTCGACGCGCCTCTTCCCTTACGAAGACGCCATCGAGGCCCTGCGGCTCCTTTCGACGAAGACGGATCTTCTGCTCGGAGTGATCACGGAGGGCCTGGAGGTGAAGCAGGCCGAGAAGCTCGTGCGGATGCGGATCACTCAGTATCTGTCGCCGAGCGCGATCTTCATCTCGAACCAGATCGGGATCTCGAAGCCGAATCCGAAGATCTACCAGCGGGCCTGCAGCGACCTGAATCTCAGGCCCGCCGAGACGATGTACGTCGGCGACAACCCGCTCTACGACGTCGATCCCCCCAACCGGATCGGCATGATCACGGTGCGGGTGAGGCGGGGAGGCAAGTACCACGGGGTCGAGGGGAAGACGGCGCCCGCGCGTGAGGTCCAGAACTTCTGGGACCTGCTCGACTACTTGCGGCAGGATTACGGGATCGAGGTGTGAGAGAAGCCCATGACCCACGCTGAGCCAGCGATCTCGGTCGTCGTCCCGGTCTTCAACGAGGAGGCATCGGTGGAGGAGCTGCACCGGCTGCTCCGGGCGGCGCTGGGCGAGGAGAGCGAGATCCTGTTCGTCGACGACGGCTCTCGGGACTCCACCCGCGAGAAGCTGCGCGACCTGGCGGGATCCCATCCCCTCACGCGCTCCCTCGGCTTCCGGCGGAACTACGGAAAGTCGCACGCGCTGCTCGCGGGATTCCGCCGGGCCCGCGGTCGTGCCATCGCCACGATCGATGGGGACCTGCAGGACGATCCGCTCGAGCTCCCGCGGCTGGCGGCGAAGCTGGAGGAGGGGTACGACCTCGTCGGGGGACGCCGCGTCGATCGGCGCGACTCGCGGATGAGGATCCTCGCATCGCGCTGCTTCAACCTGCTCGTCAGCATCGTTTCCGGATCGAGGTTCCGCGACATCAACTGCGGCCTGAAAGTCTTCCGCCGCGAGGTGATCGATGAGATCCCCCTCGCGAGCGGCTATCACAGGTTCCTTCCGCTCCTGGCGCACTGGAAGGGCTTCCGCGTCTGCGAGATGGACGTCGAGCATCACGCCCGCAGCCACGGCGCATCGCGCTACGGCAAGGCGCGGGTCTGGCACGCCTTGACGGACCTCGTGGTGCTGCTCTTCCTGGAGCGGTTCGAGCGGAGGCCGGGCCGTTACTTCGCCGGGCTGGGCGGGGTTTCCCTCATCACGGGCTTTGCGATCGCCGCGCACCTCGCCTATCTGCGCTTCAGCGAGGGCACCATCGGCAGCCGGTACCCGCGCCTGGCCTTCGCGCTGCTGCTCATCGTCATGGGCATGGAGCTCGTGAGCATGGGGCTGCTCGCCGAGCTCATCGCCTACCTCTTCCGGACCCGCCATCCGCTGGAGCCGCTCGTGCTGGAGGAGGGCGCCGGAGGGAGCGGGGAGCCAGCAGCGCCGGCAGATGCGCCGGGACCGCCATGAAGCTCCTCGTGCTGACGGCGGCCTATCCCGGCTCGGTGGAGCCGCAGCGCGGCATCTTCATCGAGAATCTCAACCGGGCTCTCGTCCGGGTCTCCGGCGGGGATCTCGCGATCTCCGTGGTCGCCCCGCGGACCCATGCCGAGGACTCTCCGGCGGAGGATCGGCACGGGATGGAAGTCCGCCGCTTCCGCTACCCCTCGGGAGGGCGGCGGCTCAAGGAGCACGCCCGCGTGCCCTGGTGGCGCCTCGCGCTCTACGTGGTCTCGGGGCTACACCGGACGATCGCGGATGGGCGCCGGGTCAGCCCGCAGCTCATCCTCTGTCACTGGGTCCTGCCGGCCGGGGTGATGGGCGTGCTGGCCGCCGTCGCGCTGCGCCGTCCGTGCGCGGTCTTCGCGCACGGCTCGGACCTCAACCGCTACGGCCGCCGGGGTCTCGGCCGGCGCGCGGCCACCTGGTGTTTCCGCCGCGCGGCGCGGATCTTCGCGGCGAGCGAGGAGCTGGCCCGGCGGGCGCGGTCGGAGCACGGCGCCGAGGAGGATCGCATCCGCGTTCTGCCGATGGGCGTCGGCGATGAGTTCACGGCCGGAGACCGCGATGAGGCTCGCGGCCGGCTGCGGCTGGGCGAGGGGCCCGACCTGCTCTTCGTCGGCGACCTCATCGAGGAGAAGGGGATCCTTCACCTCCTGGCGGCCGTCGAATCGCTCCGCGAGAGCTGCCCGGGGGCGAGGCTCCACCTCGTCGGCGCCGGCCCCCTGGCCTCGAAGCTAGAACGCTCCGGTCCGACGCGCGGAGAGGAAGCGCAGCTCGCCGCCGAGGGGCGCGTCATCCTGCACGGACCGCTGCCCCCGGAGGATCTCGCCCGCTGGTACCGCGCCGCCGACCTCCTCGTCCATCCATCGCTCGCAGAGGGGACGCCGGTGACGGTGCTCGAGGCGCTCTCCTGCGGGCTGCCCGTGCTCGCTTCGCGCGTGGGGGGGATCCCGGACGTCGTCGCCGACGGGCGCACCGGGCAGCTCGTCCCACCCGGCGACACGGCCGCGCTCGCGGGCGCTCTGCGGCACCTGCTCGCGGACCCCTCGCGCCTCGAGGCGATGCGCGCGAGCCTGCGCGCCGACCCGCCCGACCACTCGATGCGCCGGCGCGCGGAGATCCTCTACCCGCAGCTCCTGGAGATCGCAGGCGATGCGCTCTGATCCGAAGGAGTACTACGACGACTACTGGCGGCGGCGGGATCCCGAGACGACCCGGGCGCGGAGCCGCGCGCGCGCCGCGCTGGCGCTCCGCCTCCTCCGCGAAGCCGGAGCGGGTCCGGAGCGCGGAGCGGGCAAGAGTGCGGAGCGCGGCGGCGCGAGGAGCGCGGAGCCCTCCGCCGGCGCGAGCCCGCGGACCTCCGCCGGCCGGCGCCGCCTGCTCGAGGTCGGCTGCGGTCCGGGCTGGGCGCTCGAGGTGTTCGCCGCCGCCGGCTACGATGCGAGAGGCGTCGACATCTCGCCCGAGGCCGTCGAGGAGGCGCGCCGGCGAGGGCTCGACGCCGCGGTGGCCGACATCGAGCGAGGAGCGCTCCCCGGCGGACAGGACGTGATCGCCGCGCTCGAGGTGCTGGAGCATCTCGTCGATCCGCGCGCCGCGATCGAGACCTTGATCCCCGCGCTCGCCGAGGGCGGTCACCTCGTGGTCTCCCTGCCCAACGAGCTTCACCTGCTGCGCCGCATCTCGATCCTCGCCGGCCGATCGCCCTTCGGCGGGCACGACGATCCGCACGTGCGGCACTTCGACGACCGGCGCGCGCGCCGCCTGTTCGAGGACGCCGGACTGGAGATCCTCGGCCGGCTCTCGGATGGCCTGGCCCCTCCCCGCTGCCGGCTCCTCAAGCGCGCGACGGATCCGCTGGCGCGGTGGTTTCCCCATCTGCTCGGCCTCTCCCATGTATACTTGGTCAAGGCGAGGGCCGGGCGCGGAGCCGCTGGTGAGGAGGCGAACGAAGACCGGTGACGCTCGAGGCTCCATCCCTCTCGCTGAAGGCCGCCGCCGCGGCGGTCATCGTGGCAGCGTGTGCGCCGTACCTGGGAGTGCTGGATGCGCCCTTCGTTTTCGACGACGCCAAGCTCGTCAAGGACAACGAGCTGCTGCGGCTCGAGGGGCCTGAGGCGTGGAGCCGGCTGCGGGGGATGTTCGACATCACCTCTCGCGAGTGGGACGAGAAGGCGATCCGCGAGAACTACCGGCCTCTGCGGTTCCTCTCCTACTTCGCCGACTACCGCCTCTCGAAGGCGCTGCTCGATGAGTTTCCGGACGGCGACCCTCCGCCCTTCTTCTTCCACCTCCAGAACATCCTCTGGCACGCGCTCAACGCGCTCCTCGTCCTCGCCATCGGACGGCGGCTCCTCGGCCCGGGGCCCGGATCGCTGCTCCTCGCGCTGCTCTTCGCGCTGCACCCCCTCCAGACCGAGGCGGTGACCTACATCTCCAGCCGGCGGGATGTGCTCTCCACCTTCTTCTTCCTGGCGGTCGCCGCGATCCACCTGCGCGCGCCGCCCGAGCGAGCGGTTCCCCTCTGGACGATCGCCGCCGCCCCGCTTCTCTTCTACGCGGGATTCCTCGCCAAGGAGATGGTGATCACCCTGCCGGCGATCCTGCTCGGCATCGACATCCTGAGGGGCGCGCGATGGCGCCCGCGCCGCCTCGCGCTCCACGGGAGCCTGTGGGCCGTGGCGGCCTGGTGCATCTGGGTCACGATCGGCAACCGCGGTCTCATCGCGGAGCCCGTGGGCGGCGCCGTCGAGAGCACCTACCTTACGGCGAGCCGCTACGCGATGCGCTACCTCGGCCTGCTGCTCTTCCCGGTGTCGCAGAGCCTCGACTACTCCTTCGACGCGATTCCGGCCTCCCGCGGCGTCTGGGATCCGCCGTCGACCCTCCTCTCGATGCTCGGCGTCGCCGCCATGGCGGGCGTTGCGGTCTGGGGCTGGCTGGATGGCCGCCGCAGCTCGCGGCTGCTCAGCCTCGGCGTCGTCTGGTTCCTGGTCGCGCTCGCGCCCGTGCTCCAGATCGTGCCGATCCCCGAGCGCTTCGCCGAGCGGTTCGCCTACCTGCCTTCGATCGGCATCGCGCTGGTGGCCGCGCTGGCCCTCGAGGGTCTCATCCGGCGGGAGCGGAGGATCGGCTGGACGCTCTCCGCCCTGGTGCTCGCCTCGCTGCTCGCCGCCGCCTGGGCCAGGAACGAGGAGTGGAGCTCGCCGCTGTCGATCTGGGCCTCCGCGGCCAGCGCGCAGCCCCGCTCGGCGCGCGCCCACCTGGGGTACGCGAACGCTTTGCGCGAGGCGGGGCGGCTGCGCGAGGCGGTCGACGAGTACAGCCGAGCGCTGGCCATCTGGGAGGAGAACCCGGCGCCGCTTCCGATCCACCGGGGGCTCGCCCTCCAGGCCCGGATGTTCCGCGGGAGCGCCCACGCCGTGCTGGGGCGCGAGGATCCGCTGGCCTACGAGCGGGGCGTCGAGGACCTGCAGCGCGTCCTCGCCTCGAGGGACACCGACGGGACGCCCATCGGCTCATCCCCGAAGTACTCGGCGGTGCGGTTCGACCTCGGCGTCTGCCTCCGCAACGGAGGGCGGCGCGCCGAGGCCGAGCGGGAGTTCCTGCGCGTCGCGGAGACCGGAGGACCTCCGGGCATCGCCGCGCAGGCCCAGTATCAGATCGCCAGGATCCGCCTCCAGGAGGAGGACATCGACGGGGCGGTGCATCGCTTCCGCCTCGCGCTCCGCGAGCTGAGCGAGGGCGATCCATCGCGCTGGAGCATCCTGGTGGAGCTCGCCGACGCTCTGGTCGATCTCAAGGACGATCCGGAGTCGGCCTGGGAGGTGCTCGAGGACGTCGAGCGCAGCGATGCACCGGCGGAGATGAAGGCGATCGCTCTCGTGCGCAAGGCCAGGATCCTGGACCGCAAGGGAGAGATCCACGCCTGCATCGACCGGCTCGAGGAAGCCCTCCACCTCGACCCCGACAGCTCCGCCGCCCTCGTGACCCTGGCCGGCATCGAGACGAACCTGGGGCGCTGGGAGCGGGCGGAGGAGCGCTACCAGCGGGTGCTCCGGCGCGATCCGACTCACGAGGAAGCCCGCGAGGGACTGCAGAACCTGAGGATCCGGCGCCAGCTGGTGGAGTCGGGGCAGGAGGCATCTCAGGGCGATGTCCAGGTGATCCGGGGCCTCTGGAGCAACGCGGAGAAGCACCTCGCCAGGAGCGAGCTCCCCGCGGCGCGGGAGGTCTACACGGAGGTGGCTCGAAAAGCGCTCGATATCGGCGAGCTGGAGATGATGGCCCGCGCGTACGGTCGGATCGCCGAGGTGGAGGAGCGCCTCGGACGGAGCGCGGAGGCGGAGCGCGCCCTCCTGAGCGCTCTCCGGGCGCTGCCGCAGGATGCACAGACGCTGCTCGATCTCGCGAGGCTGCGCCGCCGCCGCGGGGATGATGCGGCCTCCGTGCGGGACTCCTACCTGCGGTACTTCTCGGCGCTGGAGGAGGCGGCGCGGGCCGATCCGCTCGCTCGCTTCGAGCTGGCCGAGCTGCTCAGCGAGAAGAATCCGCAGGCGGCGGTGGATCAACTCCTCGCGCTCCGCCGCCTCGGCGAGGCTCCGGCGCTCGGCGTCGAGCCGTTCGCCATCGAGAAGCTCCTCGGCTTTCTCTACCTGCGGCTGGAGCGGTTCGAGGAGTCGCTGGACGCCTTCGACAGATACCTCGCGGAGAGCGACGGAAAGGACGCGGACGAGGAGCGGGAGCGGATCACCTCCCTGGTGAACACGCGCATCATCCCCCGCCTGATCGAGCCATGAGGAGGCCGCGGGTGCAGGTGGCCGGGGCCGCTCCCGGCCGGCGGATCGAGCTGCCGCCCGAGGAGTCCCATCACCTCGCGCGGGTGCTCCGCCGCCGGCCCGGAGACGAGATCGAGGTGCTCGCGGAGAGCGGCGAGGCGTTCCACGCCGTCATCGAGGAGGTGATCGAGGGAGCGCCGCGCGAGGGGGGCCTGCGGGTGGTGATCCGCGTCGCGGACGCCGTGGCGGTCGAGCCGCCCCCCCTCCTGCCCTGGGCCGTGGCCGTCGGCCTGGCGAAGGGGAGCGGCACGGACACCGCCGTGCGGCTCGCCTCGGAGCTGGGGCTCGAGGCGTGGATCCCACTGCTCTGCGAGCGCTCCGTCGTGCGGGAGGCGCCGGAGGGCCGGCGGGAGCGCTGGATC
>JAFGKN010000831.1 GCA_016928605.1 Planctomycetota bacterium
CTGGGTGCGGAGCTCGTCGAGGTGTCGGAGATCCTCCTGGCGCTGCTGGTCGGAGGCCGCCTCCAGGCGCGCGCGCAGGTAGACGTTCTCCTTGATCGCGTCGACGATCTGCGCCTGCTCGTCGGTCCTCGCCCGCCGCTCGCGGACGAGGACGTCCGCCTTCTTCATCAGCGCGACCAGCTCGACGGCGTCCTTCTCGGAGGCCAGAGCGCCGCCATCCTCGCTCAGGAGCTCCTCGGTCAGCGCTGCGACCCTGTCGAGCTGGCCGTCGCGGGCCCAGTAGCTGTCGCGCAGCACCTCGGCGAGCTCGGCGACGCAGGCGGCGAGCCGGAGCCGGACCGGGGCCTTGTCGAACTCGCCGATGGCGCTCGCGGCATCGACGGTGTGCTCGAGCTCGACCGCCTCGCCGTGGTCGACCGTCAGGTAGCGGAGGCGCACGGTGGCGACGGTTCCCTCCGAGTCAGGCCGGAGCTTCAGCTCGTAGAGGGCGGTGACCTCGTGGCCGGCGCCCACCTCTCCGGCGTCCACCTTGTTGTCGCGGAAGAGGTGGTCGGCGATGTCGCGGTTCTCGTAGCCGAGGAGCCGGTAGCGGATGACCTTCTCCGGGTCGAAGTCGACCTGGATCTTCACGTCGCGGGCGATCGTCTCGAGCGTGCCGGTCAGGTTCTCGACGAAGACCTTGCGCGCCTCCTCGATCCGGTCGACGTAGACGCACTGGCCGTTGCCGCGGTCGGCGAGCTGCTCGAGCCTCTCGTCGTGGTGGTTGCCCATGCCGACGCCGACGCAGGTGAGGTAGATCCCCTCGCCGCGGAGCCGCTGGATGCGCTCGATCATCTGCTGGATGTCCGTAACGCCGGTGTTGGCCACGCCGTCGGAGAGGAGGATGACGCGGTTCGATCCCCCCGCGATGCGGTGCTCCGCGGCCATCGCGAAGCCCATCTGGAGGCCGGCGTCGACGTTGGTGTTCTGCTGCGGCTGGAGCGTGGCGATCGCGTCGAGGATGCGCTCCTTCTCCGACGCGGGCACGGGATCGAGAACCTTGCGCGCCTCGCGGCTGAAGGCGACGATGCCGATCGTGTCGCCCTCGTCGAGCTCTGCGACGAGGAGCCGGAGGGCCTCCTTGACGAGCTCGAGCCGGCTCTCCTGGCGCATCGAGCCGGAGGTGTCGACGACGAAGACGAGACCGCAGGCCTTGCGCTCCGCCCGCGCGACCTCGCGCCCCTTGATGCCGACCCGCAGCAGCCGGTACTCCGGCTCGTGCGCGAAGATGCTCGGCGCCAGATCCGTGTGGACGGCGAAGTCCTTGCCGTCCGCCGGCGGATCGTACTTCGCGGGGAAGTAGTTGACGAACTCCTCGGTGCGGATCGCCTCCGGCGGCGGCAGCACGCCGCGCTCAAAGAGGTAGCTCCGCATCAGCGTGTAGCTCGCGGTGTCGACGTCGACGCCGAAGGTCGAGAGGTTGTCGACGGAGGCCTCGACGAAGGGGTTGTCGCCCCAGTAGCGGAAGAACATCATGTCGGGAGTCTCGCCCGCTCGGCGGTCGAGCCGCGACAGGATGTCGTCGACGAGGACGCGCGGATCGATGGTCGTGCGCGAGGGGTCGCCGGCCGGCTCGGCGCCCGCCCTGCGGTCCGCGCCGGCCCGCTCACCGAAGACCTCCTCGACGTCGGCGAGCTCCTGTTCCGCCAGGGGCCGCTCGGCGAGCCCCACCTCCTGGGCTCTCAACTCGTTCAGATCGTTCGCGCGATCTCTTTTCTCGCCGCTGTGGAGGCCATCGCCTACCTCGTACTGGTAGCGACCCGCGGCGTCGGGGGCTACCTGTCCGCCGCCGGCTCCGCCGCCCGGCGCGCCGCTGACGAGCGAATCGCCCCGGAAATCGATCGGCCCCCGGACCTGCGGCGCCGGACCGCGCCGGGAGGCGCTCTGCCGCGCCTGCTGGGCGAGCTCGCTGCGCCGGAGATCTTCCCCGGCCGCCATGGATCTCGAAACGCCCCCCCTGTCGGCGTGATCGCGCACCCAAGGCTCGTTCGCGGGTCGAGCTGCCGGCGGCGGACGCTCCGCCTCGCCCTTCACCGGATGCAGACGCAGGATCTCCTCTGTACGCGACAAAGACAACGAAGGAGTCTTCGCGTCCGCCAGGCTCCTCAGCATCTCCCCGCGCGTCACTTCGTGGACGGCCCCGACTCCTCCCGCAATCCTGATCCCCTCCTGCCCGGTGTCCTTTGCGCGCATGGCGCTTACCATCTCCTGCAGGGTCTCTGCGCTTACCATCTCCCGCAGCGTGTCTGCCGCCGCTTCCGGCTTCGCCGCGTCAGCCGCTTCGGGCCCCTGATCGGCGCTGAGGACGATCGCCGACCGCGGTCCGCCGGGCTCGGCGGCCTTGGCGGCCGCGTCCCCGGCGGGCATCGCGTGCGCGCCGGGAGCTGCGGTGCGTGCACCGGCGGCCGCCCCCGCTCCCTCGCGATCGGACTCCGCGCCGATCTGGACAGGCTTGCGGCCGAGCGCCCTCCTTCCAGGCGCGACCGCGCCATCCGGCACGGCACTCATCGCCGGCTCGGTCTGCATCGCCAGCTCCTCGCCGCCCGTGGGGGAGTCGCCGAGGAAGCTTCGCAGGTCGGGGAAGGCGAGGAAGGCCAGCGCCGCCGCGGCCGCCAGGCCGGTCATCCAGCAGAGAACGCGAACGCTGCTCGATCGGGAGCGCCTCGACGGGGCGGGCTGCGCCGCGCGAGCGGCGAGGATCACCGCCTCGCGGCGGGTCGGCTCGAGGGCCTCACGGGCCGGAGCGGCCTCGCGCACGGCGCCCAGCGCGCGCCGGAGCAGCTCGATCTCTTCGCGGCACTCCGCGCAGGTCTCGAGGTGCGCCTCGATCTCCGCGGGGGAGATCCCGCCGAGAGCCTCGCTCTCGCCGAGGAGCTGCGCGCTCAGGAGCGGCTCGAAGCGCTCGCAGCCGCCCCGGCCTTCGGAGTGGTTCGTCTCGTTCTTCATGGGTCGATTCCTTCGTCTCCGGGTGGATCACCGTCGCCGCGGATCACGGCGCGCGTCAAAACCGGGTGACACCGGTCTTGACGCGCGCCATCCCTTTTTGCGGGGGAGGCGGACCCTCCCCCGCACCGGCCGCGACACGCGGCCTCCCTCTCCTCGGCGCCTGCGGCGCCTGTTCTTCGTTTCTGAAACACGCCAGTGTCACCCGGATCGCTCCATTTCTGAACCACGCCCGGATCACACGACGCCGGCCGCGCGCAGATTCGCCGCGAGCGTCTTGAGGCCCTGATGGATCAGGTAGCCGACGTTCGAGGTCGTGAGCCCCGTGATCTCGCTGATCTCGCGGTAGCTCTTCTCCTCCTGGACCTTGAGGATCAGGACGTCCCTCTGTCTGGGGGGGAGCCCGAGGAGCTTCTCCGTCACCAGATCGGCCATCTCCTGTCTCTCCACGGCGGAGGGGGCTGGCGCCTGATCCTCCCTGGCCGCGACCGTCTCTTCTCTCTGCTGCATGCGCTTTTCCTTTCGCGACGCGTCGATCAGGAGGTTGCGGGCGACCCGGTAGAGCCACGCCGAGAGGTTCTCGATCTCGCCGAGATGCGGCGCCTCGCGCACGAGCCGCAGGAAGACCTCCTGGACCAGGTCCTGAGCCGAGCTCGAGTCGTAGCGCCTGCCGTAGCGGAGCAGCGGCCCCTCGTAGCGCCTGACGATGGCGTCGAAGGCCTCCACATCGCCTCGCCGGTAGCGCTCGAGCAGCTTCCGGTCCGGCGGGCTCGATCGCGGGGTCTCTTCCAATGCAGCTGGCTCGCGTCGGGTTTCCATCCGTCGAGACGACAGGATGGAGTGGATCTTAGAGGAGATCCAGGGAATCCAGAGAGGCCCGCCAGACCGGAGCCCGGTGCGGCGTTGCGGTTTCCCCAGGGGGGGACTGGCGGCCGGGAGGCCGGAGCGGTCGATCCGGCCCTGTTGTGGCCTTGCCGAGGGGCGGCCTGGGGGCTCTAAGTGCCGGGTTCCACAAACTGTTGTGCAAATCTTCGCCGCGGGAATACAAGAAAGCATGGCTGCCTGGGCGAGCGA
>JAFGKN010000186.1 GCA_016928605.1 Planctomycetota bacterium
GCGGCCGGCGTCATTACCGTCGGGATTGTACATGATCTCGGTGATCACGATGTCGCCGACGGCGTCGCCGCGCGCCCCGCGGACACACAGCGCGACTGCCGCGATGAGTCCCGTGGCGAAGAGACCACGAAGGACGCTCGCCGAGAGCGCACTCGTCCGCGGAGCCCCCATGGTACCGATAAGAATCCTCGTCCTGTAGCTCGCCAGGGACTCTGAACCATCGCCCCTGACATCGCCCAAACCTTCGAACGTCCGGGCTCTGGAGACTCCGCCGCGGAGTCTCGCTATCCTTCTTTCATAACCGTAACCGCACTTGGTGCTGTGTCAACATTCGAAGGAGAGCGGCCGCATCCAGGGCGGAGTTCGATCTCGCTTACCAGGAACATCCCTGCACCTGCGCAGCGCTTCCTGACCACGATCGCCGGCCGCGCCGCCGCCGGGCGGACGTGCTCGCGGCCCCGTCGCGGTGCTTCGACGTCGCCCCGGCGGAGGCGAGCCAAGCTGACTCCAGATCCGTCTTGGCGAGACGGGCAGCGACCCGCCCCACCGCGTCTTCAGCCGCCCCGCCCGCCGCTCGAGCCGTACTCCCCCACGCGCCAGACCATGTCGCGGTAGGCCTTGACGTCGAGGAGGGTGAGGGCCTGGATCGTGCGGACCGTGATCAGCTTGCGCGTCCAGAGTCGGTAGTCGCAGGCCGCCCTCTGCAGCGCCTCGACGATCGCGTCATCGCCTCCGCGCGAGCCCGAGCGCAGATTCCGCAGCGCGGCCTCCATCATCCTCTCGTCGAAGCGGTCGGCGAGGAGGAACCGGCGGCGGACCTGCCGGCGGGCGGCGCGCCCCATGCCCTCGAGCGCCGCGCTGCGCTCGGCGAACTCCTCGAACATGCGCCTGCGCCTCCGGTTCTCGGGCAGGAACCTCAGCACATCGCAGTAGACGAAGCTGCGCAGCTTCTCCAGCAGGGTCGCGGGCTTCTTCCGGAGCGCTTTCTCGACGAAGCTTCGGCTCCACGCCGGCGCCGTGAGGACGGAGCGCAGGGACTCGTGGTCGGTGATGTAGGCGGTGACCAGAGCCCGCAGGACCTCGCCCCGGTGGCGCCGGAGCTCGCCGGTGGAATCGAGACGCGCGAGGAGATCGTCCAGCCCCGGCCCCTGCCAGCCGTGCTGGACGAGAAACTCCTGGAAGCGGAGCAGATCGCGGAACACGCGGTTTTGCTGCTGCTCGATGGGGCGGCGCTCCCTCTCGAGGGCTCCGATGAAATCGAGATCGTCGCGGAAGGTGACCGCCTCCTCGTCCTTCGGCTCTCCTGGCAGCTTCAGGCCGAGGTACTCGACGTCGACGAGCGCCCTGAGCCGGAGCGCCTCCATGAACAGCGGCTTGCGCATCCGGTTGATCTTGCGGATCGCGACGTCGAAGCCGGCGACGCGGCTGAGCTGGCTGCGGCGGATCTTCCGCCGGCCCAGGACCTCATCGACGAGGCTCACGACCTGGGAGACGCCGGCGAAGAGCAGGCGGAGGAGACCGAAGATCGCGGCGAAGGGAAGCAGGAAGAACTTCGCGCCGCCGAGGTACTTCCGGTAGAGCCGGTACGGATTCAGCACCCGCTGCTGCCTCGGCAGCAGGTGGTAGGGGCGCGTCCCGAAGATGTCGCGGACCACGGCGCGCCGGTCTCTCCGCAGGGCGTCGAGGACCTCCGGACCGTAGCGCCTCAGAACGGCCTCGTCGCCCTCGGGAGTGGGGCCCAGGAAATCGAAGGCGGTGAAGCTGGCGAGCGAGAGCGCGGCGTCGAAGCGCTCCTCGCCGCGGCCCGGCCGGCGGAGCATGGGGGAATCGGCCACCTCGCCGTGCTCGGCGAGAAACCGCTCGAACCGCTCCCTCGCCCGAGGGGAGGCGAGGTGGAGCTGATCGCGCGGGATGCACGTCGTGTTGTACTCCATGATCAGCTTCGCCGTCTCGATCGCCAGGCTCTCGGTGATGAACCGGAACCAGAAGTAGGGTCCCAGCGCGAGCAGGCTCCCCTTGTCGAGGTCCAGCCTCTCGAGCTTGCGGAGCTGCCTGAGAGTCAGGTGCATGGTGTGGAAGCGGAGGCTCTGGAGCGAGAGGTTGCCCAGGAGCTGCACCGATGCCTTGTCGTCGCTCCGGTGGAGCACGGGGCTGTCGAGGAAGTCCCGGTAGAGGAGGACGACGAGCTCGCGGTCGTCCTCGAAAGCCGCGAAGCGGCCGTCGGAAAGCTGGAGCGTGCCCGGGAGGAATCTGGCTCCCTCGCGCAGGATCTGCGCCAGATGATCGATCCACTCCTCCTCTCCGATGGCCGTCGAGCCGCGGAGCGCCTGCTCCGGCCGCAGGACGGAGCGGTAGAGGAGCTGGAGATCATCCCGGTGCCGCCGGAACTTCTGCGCCTTGAGCAGGGGGTAGAACTGGGCGTCGGCCGTGCGCAGGTAGAGGTCGAGCGCCTCGCCGGAGATCCTCTTGAACCATCGGCCGATCGTGAGAAACACGAGGCAGATCGAGCCGAGCACCAGCAGCGGCAGCCCCAGGAACCTGAAGAGCCTCTGAGCCACGCGCTCGAGCCAGGGGAAGGGCGTGGCCAGCACCTCGACCAGCAGGAACAGCCCGCCGAAGAGGATCAGCCGCATCGCGGGACGCCGGCTGGCGCGGACGACCGCCGAGCCGACGCGGTCGAGGACCTGCGGCCCGGTCGTGATCCCCGAGAGGTCCGCCCAGAAGCGGACCATGCCCAGAGCCTCCTGGAGGATCTGTCCCACGGCGTTGGCAGCGGCGCTGACCGCCTCCGCCGGGTTCAAGCGGCGCGCTGCGGGGATGAGGCGCCGGACGATCGGAGCGCCGCGGAAGACCGGGAAGTCGAGAAAGCGCAGCCATCGCGCCAGACGGTCGACGCCCTCTCGGCCCGCCAGGCTGAGGATGCGGGCGACGTCGCAGTCGAGCAGGCCGTGGATGACCCGCTCGATGTGGATCTCCCCGCGGACCTCCCGGACGCCCCGCCGGTAGGGAAGCGAGAGGTGAGCCGCCATCTCGCTCTCGGCGCGCAGGAGAGCCGCGTGCAGCCCGAGGAGCCTTCCGCGCTCCTCCCACGGAGCATCACGGTGGAGGTTCTTCAGCAGCCGCCGGCGGCGGGCCTCCATGCCCAGGGCGCGCCTCCGGAGCGGCGACTCCGGCGTGTCGGCGCCGGGATCGGGATCGAAGATCATGACGTCGCGGTCGACGAGGGAGCGGAACTTCTCCACCGCGCGGTCGAGCCCCCGGACGAAGAAGGCCACGAAGCGGAACGTCCGGAGCACGACGAGGATGAGGGCCCGGAGAGTGACGATCCTCCGCAGCCGGACGACACGCACGAGGATCACCGCCCGCGCTTCCTCCATCACCCCCATGTACTGGAAGATGAAGCCGTAGGGAAAGGCCGGCAGGCTCTCGAAGAAGAAGTGGCGCAGGAAGTAGGCGAGGCCCCAGCCCGCCAGCGCCCAGCGCGCGAAGAAATCGATCTGGAACACGGTGCAGAAGAGCAGGTCGGCGTAGTTGAAGCCTCGGATCGCCTCCGCCGCCGCCATCTCGGCGAAGATCTCGGAAGCGATGCCGCCGCCGTACATCCGCGCGATCCGCTCCGCATCCGCCATGAGGCGCCATTCGAAGAAGACGAGCCCCAGCAGCGCGAAGATCAGCACGAGGATGATGTTCTCGAAGAGGCGGAGCCTGCGGCTGCCGAAGATCTCCTCGAGCCGCCCCTGGACGCGGGCCTCGCACTGCGCTGCGAGGATCTGCCGCCGCGCCTTGCGGAGCTGCCGGATCTCCTGGCGGCAGCGGCGCCGGTCTGCCTCGCCTCCGAGCCCTCCGCGGCGCGTGAGGCGATCTTCCCAGGGGCCGAGGAGCAGGAAATGGCTGTCGATCTGCTCCCGCAGGAGGGCGAGGATCCGCAGCCGCACTTCGGGCGGGCTCGCATCGCCCTCGGAGAGCAGGCTCGAAGCCCTGTCGAGGAGGTCGGGGATGGAGGAGCGGAAGAAGGCCTCCGCCTCCTCCGGCGCCGCGCTCGCCAGCAGGGCCGCGCAGCCGTCGATGTGCTCCTGCCGCCTCCGGCGCAGGCCATCGAGGCCGAGCGCGCCGTCCCCGTCGACGGACGCGCAGGGGAGCCCCGGCCGGCTCATGCAGTCGGTCTCGATCTGCAGCGCCTCGCCGGCGGCCAGCCAGTGGAGCGTCGCCGCCTCCAGGGATCCGTCGCGCTCCTGCGCGACGCGCGCGCTGGTGAAGCGCTGGACGCGGACGCGGAGCAGCGAGCGATGGACCTCCTCGCACCGGTCGGAGAGCCGGCTCGCGACCTCCTCGAGGCGGGCGTCCAGCCGGGCGAGCTCGGTGCTCTGAGTGCGGATCCGCTCCACCTCCTCCTCGACGAGAACGAGGGGATCCTCGCTCAGCTCCTCGCTGAGTATGTCCGCCAGCCAGAGCGCCCAGCGCAGCCGTTCCCCCAGCTCGACCCCTCTGCGGAAGGCCTCATCCCGGCTGAAGCGACCGCTCTCCTCCAGGCGCAAGAGGTCCGCGTCGACCTCGCCCAGCTCCTTCGCCAGGAGGCTCTGCGCGTCCTCGACGGGCATCTGCGAGACGCGCACGGCCAGCTCCTGGCGGGCCTGCCCCCAGCGAGCGATGGCATCGGCATCCGCCTCCCCCTGCTCGGCGACCAGCTGGAGGACACGCGTCCGTGCGTCTCGCTCCTTCGGGATCAGGGCTTCCATGTTTGAGGTTTCGCGCGTGGCTGGGTAGTATAGCCGTCCGCTGCCGAGGCGGGAACGGGCGTCCAGAACGAAGCGCGGCCGAGGGCTCCGCGGATGCCGAGGTATCTCGAGCGAAAGGAATCCACGGATGGACAAGTTACGGGAACATGTCGAGCGGAACAAGGACCGCTGGCTGGAGGAGCTGATCGAGCTGCTGAAGATCCCCAGCATCAGCAACGACGCGGAGCGCGCCGGCGACATGAGCCGCTGCGCTGGCCGCGTCCAGGAGATGCTGAGCGAGATCGGCATGGAGGCGGAGGTCGTCCCCACCGGCGGGCATCCGATCGTCTACGGGGAGCGCTTGAAAGCTCCGGGCCGGCCGACGGTTCTCGTCTACGGGCACTACGACGTCCAGCCGCCGGATCCGCTCGACCAGTGGCGCCACGGCCCCTTCGAGCCGACGATGGAGGGCGAGTACCTCGTCGCTCGCGGCTCCTCGGATGACAAGGGCCAGTTCCACGCCCTCCTCAAGGGAATCGAGACAGCCATCGCCGTGGGCGGCGAGCTCCCCGTCAACGTGAAGGTCCTCATCGAGGGCGAGGAGGAGATCGGCAGCCCGAGCCTGCAGCCGTTCATCCACGAGCAGCGGAAGCGGCTGGCGTGCGACGCCGTGCTCATCGCCGACTGCAGCCAGTTCGGAATCGACATGCCGGCCATCACCTACGGGCTCAAGGGCCTGGTCTACCTGGAGCTGATCGTCCGGGGACCGGGCAAGGACCTCCATTCGGGCTCCTACGGCGGCTCCGTCGCCAATCCCGCGAACGTCCTCGCGCGGATGATCGCCGCGTGCCAGGAGCCGTTCGGCAAGGTCGGCATCCCCGGATTCTACGACGATGTCCGTCCCCTCGAGGCGTGGGAGCGCGAGGAGTTCGCTCGGCTGCCCTTCGACGAGGAGGCCTTCGTGAAGGAGACGGGATCGCCCCGCGCCTTCGGCGAGGAGGGATACACCACGCTGGAGCGGAAGTGGGCGCGGCCCACGTTCGACGTGAACGGCCTCGTGGGCGGATTCACCGGGAAGGGCGCCAAGACCGTCCTTCCCGCGGAGGCGCGGGCCAAGATATCGATGCGGCTGGTGCCCGACCAGGATCCCGTGAAGATCAGCCGGCAGGCGAGGAGCTTCCTGGAGGAGATCGCTCCGGACACGGTACAGATCGAGATCCTCGACCACCACGGCGCCAGGCCGGTGATCGTGTCCCGAGAGGGGAAAGCCGTGAAGGCCGCGGTCGCGGCGATCGAGCGGGGCTTCGGACGGCCCCCGCTGTTCATCAGGGAGGGAGGATCGATTCCGGTCGTCAACACCTTCGGCGAGGAGCTGGGCACCGACTGCCTGCTGCTCGGCCTCGGGCTTCCGGACGACAACACGCACTCGCCCAACGAGCGGTTCCGCATCGTGGATTACTACCGCGGCATGGTCGCCATGGCGGCTCTGCTCGAGGAGCTGGCTCGCTGAAGCGAGCGCAAGGGGACGGTATCCAAGGAAAACGCCGCGGACGGTCTCCCGCCCGCGGCATTGCAGGAAAGCATGAAAGCCATCGTGGAACCCAACAAGGAATTCTTCGCCGGCCACAGAGATGAATCGAAGATCGCTCTGTTCATCGATTTCGAGAACATCGCGCTCGGCGTGAGAGAGGCTCGGTACAAGACGTTCGAGATCCGCAAGGTCCTGGAGCGGGTCGTCGAGAAGGGCAAGATCGTTCTGAAGAAGGCGTACGCCGACTGGGAGGTTTACAAGAGCTACAAGCGGCCGTTTCACGAGGCCGGCATCGAGCTCATCGACATCCCGCGCAAGGCGTACAGCGGGAAAAACAGCGCGGATATCCGCATGGTCGTCGACGCCATGGATCTCTCCTTCGCCAAGGACCACATCGACGTGTTCGCGATCGCGAGCGGTGACAGCGACTTCTCGCCACTCGTCTCCAAGCTGAAGGAGAACGCCAAGTACGTCATGGGGATCGGCGTCAAGAACTCCTCGAGCGACCTCCTCGTCGACAACTGCGACGAGTTCGTCTACTACGAGGATCTCGTACGGCAGACGAGCTCCCCCAAGAGCCCGAGCTTCGGCAAGCTGCCCGAGAAGCAGCAGGAGGCGTTCGGTCGCGTGTACAACGCGGTGATGGCTCTTCTGCGCCAGGACCGGGAGGTCATCTGGGGATCGATGGTCAAGCAGGCCATCAAGCGGCGCCACCCGGAGTTCAACGAGGAGTACTACGGCTACCGCTCCTTCTCGCGGCTGCTCGAGGACGCCCAGAAGCACAAGATTCTGAGCCTCCAGAAGGATCCGCGCAGCGGAAGCTACATCGTCACGCTCCAGGAGTAGCGCCGGCGGGCAGCGAGAGCGGCCGCGATCACGTCCCGGGCGTGGGGGGGAACGTCTTGTTCCCGCCGCCACCGCCACTGCCACCGCAGCGGCAACCGCAGCCGCAGCCGCAGCGGCAACCGCAACGGCAACCGCCACCGCCACCGCCACGTTCACCGCCACGTTCACCGCCACCGCCACCGCCACCGCCACCGCCACTGCCACCGCCACCGCCACCGCC
>JAFGKN010000187.1 GCA_016928605.1 Planctomycetota bacterium
GTAGAGGACGAGGCTTCCGCCGAGCGATGGGGCTCAGCGGAAGCCTCGCGCTTTTTGTGAGTCGCCGACCTCGATCGCGATCTGGACGGGGGGATACCTCCAGGCCGCGGGGGCAGTTCTCTTCTCGCACGCGAGCGCCGGCTCTTCGATCAGCGGCTCGCAGCAACTTGACTCGACGTTGAGCGCGAGTCTCCGATAACGCGCTCGGCCTTCCGGGAAACCTCCTCGAGTCCCGCCGCGCTGGGCCGGCGGGCCGCCGGATGGTATTCCTGGACATGAGAGAGACCAGCGAAGCGACCCTCGCCTCCACCCTCTGCACCGTCTGCCTCCAGAGCTTCACGCCGGAGGCTGGCGAGCAGCAATGCCCCGACTGCCGGCGGATGATGCAGGCCAAGCGGACGCCGCCGGCGTACCGCCCCCAGCCGTTCCACGATGATGATCGCGGCACAAGCCGCCGATGCAGCGCTGCGAAGCCGTCTTCCATGAAGGGCTGGCGGCTCGTGCTCGCCGCCGGAGCTCTTCTGGCCATCGGAGTCGCATCGGGCGTGCTGCTCTTCCCGGGCAGATCCATCCAGCACCCGCCCGGCGTCCTCGTCGCGGAGGATCCCGTCCAGTGGGACCTCTCCGAGTCCACGTCCTTCGTGGTGGACAACTACCAGATCGCGGCCCTGGCCAGCTACGAGATCAAGGCCCGCGTCCTCTCGAAGAAGCGCTACTGGACCGGCCGCGAGGCCGATCTCTCCCCCTGCGATCTGGCGCTCGGATGGGGTCCCATGTCGGACCAGTCGGTGGTCGACCGCATGAGCATCCGGCAGAGCCGCCGATGGTACAGATACCGCTACGACTCCCCTCCCATCCCGCAGCGCTCCATCGAGACCCACAGCGCGAACACCCACATCATCCCCGCGAGCGATGCGGTCGCCTCGCGCCTCGGCGACGTCGTGAAGGGCCACATCGTCGAGATGACCGGCTACCTCGTCCTCGTCACCGGAGGGGACGGCTGGCGCTGGAAGAGCTCCCTCTCCCGCGATGACCGCGGCGGCCACTCCTGCGAGGTCTTCTACGTCGAGGATCTCGTCATCCACGAATGACGGGATCCCGGGCCGATCCGCCCCCGCGGGCGGAGCAGCGAACCAGCGGGCCGCTACTGGAAGCTCAGCAGGTTGTCGAGGTTCGTCTCGAAGACGACGATCGCCGAGGAGAAGATCCTCGAGGCGATCGTGAGCTCGGGCGCGGCGGTGCCCGCGGCCGTCTCGACCTCGCTGCGCGAGGCGAGGAGGCGAGGCGTCCCGTCCGACTTCATCAGGAGGACCTGGCCGTTGCCCGCATCGACCGCGTAGGGCTGACCCGTCGGCAGGAGGCCGAGGTACGAGAGATCGTAGCCGGGGCTCGCCACGTCGGAGAGCTTCGCCGCGCTCGTGAAGACGGCGAGCGAGCCGTCGGAGCGGACGACCCCGATGGCCACGCCGCGGCTGCCATCGCCGATGCGGAGGAGCATGCCGTCCGTCGAGTAGTCGGGCACGATCTGGAGAATCGCGAAGTCGGCGACAGCAGGGAAGAGAGCCTCGATATCGGCGCCTGCGACGTGCCGGCTGATCGTTCCGTTGATCTGGAGGCGGACGATGTGGTTGACGCCGGTGAACCGCGCGAACTGAGCGCCCGTCGATCCGCCCTGCGCCCACTGCTGGACCACCGCGTGGGCGGCAGGCAGGCCGGCGGCGGCGGCGAGCGCGGCTACCGTGACGAGCGGCTGAGGGCTGGGGCTGCCGTTGTTGCCGATGAGGAGGAGATGCCCCGAGACGAGGTCCTGCGCCATGATCTGGTTGGCGGCGAAGTAGCGGGGGAGGCGCATCTTCGCCGATGTCTCTCCGGTGACCGCGGTGATCTGGGCCTCGGTGGAGTGGATCCTCGGCGTCCCGTCGGGCTCGATGCGCATCAGGAGCCCCGAGACGGAGTCCGCCGCGAGGACGTGACCTTCCAGCGTTCCCAGCCGGATCTGGTCGAGCGGTCCGAGCGATGCCTCGGTCTCTCCGGTCAATGCCTTCAGACCCTCCTCCGAGACGAACCGGGCCGCACCGCCGAGGGCCCCCACGAGGATCAAGGATTTCGAGGAGGCATCCCTAACCAGAAGCTTCCCGCTGGTCGTCGGGAAGATCTCGACGGGGTTCACGGAGTCCTCGCCCGTGGCGGCGAGGAGCTCTGCCTTCGTCACGAAGACCGTCTGGTCGTCATCGCCGTCGTCGCCCGAGTCCGAGCAGCCGGCGGGGAGGAGAAACACCAGGAGAGGAAGGAGGGTGAGGGCGGCGAGCCGCAGGCATCGATGTCTTGCAGAACCGCGGGCGAACGCATCATCGCTGGACTCGTACATTCTCATGGGATGGCTCCACATCTTTCGTCGAGGATCGAGAAGCGACACGGCGATGATTGTCCGCGCGCCGGCCCGCGCGTCCACTGATTTCCCCCGTCCATCGAGCGTCCCCCCGGTCGCCGGCCGCCGGTCGCGGCCTGTCCCCGGCGCCTTGAAACGAGCGGTCCCCCGCGGGGAGGCGTCGAAGCGAAGAAGCGCCGAAGCGGAGAGGCGCGGTTGTCTCCCGGGACGCGACCGACTACACTCGGGGGCGGCTGGCGGGAGGAGGAGCCGAGGCGGGAAGCCCTGGCGGGCGATGTCGCGGCGAAGCTGCGAGCGATCGGCTCGCGGCCGCCGCAACGCCGCCTCCCGGCCATCGAGTCACCGCCCATCGAATGTCAACCTACGGACCACGGAGTCACGCCATCATGACGCGAGCGTCCACCATCGCCATCTCGTCCGCCATCGCCCTCTTTCTCCTCGCGCCGGAGGTTTCCTCCGCCGGCATCCCCCTCCCGGAGCATCCGCGCCCCGATCTCGAGCGGCCTGACTGGGTGAACCTCAACGGTGTCTGGTCCTTCCGCTTCGATCCAGGGGATGCCGGCGAGAAGGAGGGCTGGGGCGCGA
>JAFGKN010000832.1 GCA_016928605.1 Planctomycetota bacterium
CCGAAGGCTATACTCCGCCTGACGCAAGGCCGGAGCCCGCTGAACGGGTCGCGGGACCCGGCAGCCCGTTCGCGGATGAGACGATGCCCAGCAAGAAGGACGCATGGATCGAGGCTCTGCGCGGGGAGATCCCGCAGATCAGCCCGCGCGAGGTCCAGGAGCTTCTGGACCGCGAGGGGGCATCCTCCGTCATGCTCGTCGATGTCCGGGAGGGCGAGGAGTTCCGCGCGGGGCACCTGCCGGGCGCCGTTCACCTCCCGAGGGGCTCTCTCGAGCTCGAGGCGGAGTCGAAGCTCGGCGCGCCCCGCGGCGTGATCGTGGCGTACTGCGCCGAGGGCGTGCGGTCGCTCTTCGCGGCCAGGACTCTCGAGAGCCTGGGCTTTCGGGATGTCCGGTCGATGGAGGGGGGCGTCTCGCGCTGGCGGCAGGAGGGGCTGCCCCTGGAGATGGAGCAGGCGCTCACCGCGCGAGAGCGGGAGCGGTACGCCCGCCACCTGGCGATCGACGAGGTGGGCGAGGAGGGGCAGCTCCGGCTCAAGAAGGCCCGCGTCCTCTGCGTGGGAGCCGGAGGGCTGGGCTCTCCGGCGGCCTTCTACCTGGCCGCCGCCGGAGTCGGCACCCTGGGGATCGTCGACGGTGACGTCGTCGATCGGTCCAACCTGCAGCGGCAGATCCTCCACCGCGATGATCGGGTCGGCGAGCTGAAGGTCGATTCGGCCCGCAAGACCCTGGAGGCGCTGAATCCCGACATACGGGTCGAAGCGCATCCGGAGCGCCTCACGAGCGCGAACATCGACGCGATCATCGAGGGCTGCGACATCGTCGTCGACGGCTCCGACAACTTCCCGACGCGGTATCTCCTGAGCGATGCCTGCGTCAAGCACGGCAAGCCCAACGTCCACGGCAGCGTCCACCGCTTCGAGGGACAGGTGACCGTCTTCTGGCCGGGCCGCGGGCCGTGCTATCGCTGCCTCTTCCTCGAGCCGCCCCCGCCCGAGATGGCTCCTCCCTGTGCCGAGGCGGGCGTGCTCGGAGTGGTGCCGGGAGTGATCGGCGTGCTCGAGGCGATCGAGGCCATCAAGATCATCCTGGGCAAGGGAGAGCTTCTCCTGGGGCGCCTCTTGACGTACGATGCGCTCGAGGCCCGTTTCCGCGAGATCCGCATCCGACGAGATCCCGCTTGTGCCTACTGCGGAGCGGGACGCACATTTCCCGGCTACGTGGACTATCAGCGGTTTTGCAGCAGGTGACTCGGACGTAACGGTATGTTCGAAACTCGTTCTCTCCAGCGGGGCGGGCGGCCATCTTCGTCCGAGCCATCGCGGAGCGAGGAGCTTCAGCGTCTGGGAAAGCAGCCTCTCCTGCGCGCGCATCGCCTCATCGTGACATCGCGGGAGATCGATGACGCGGAGCTGCGGCTCAAGCGCCAGGGAGCCGTCTTCTTCCAGATCGGCAGCGCGGGCCAGGAGGTGGTCCAGGCAGCCGCGGCCAGGTGCCTCCGCGCCGGCAAGGACTGGGTCTATCCCTACTACCGCGACCGGACGCTCGCCCTGGCGCTCGGCGTGACGGTCCGCGACATGCTCCGCCAGTCGATGGCCAAGGCGACGGACCCGTCGTCCGGGGGCCGGCAGATGCCGTGTCACTACGGCTCGGACCGGCTGCGGATCGTCAGCCAGTCGAGCCCGACAGGCTCGCAGTTCCTGCAGGCGGTGGGCACGGCGGAGGCCGGCTTGCTCGCCCGTCGGCTGCCGGACGGCCGCGATGTCTGCGATGTCGAGGAGGGAGAGCTCGTCTACGTCTCGGGCGGCGATGGCTCCACGAGCGAGGGGGAGTTCTTCGAGGCGCTCAACCTCGCCTTGCTGAGGAGGCTGCCCGTCCTCTTCGTCATCGAGGACAACGGGTACGCCATCTCGGTGCCCGTCGAGGAGCAGACCGCGGGGGGAAGCATCTCGGGCCTCGTGGGGGGCTTTCCGGGACTCCACGTCGAGGAGACCGACGGGCTGGACTTCCTCGCGAGCTACGCCGCTTTTCAGCGCGCGACGGCATGGTGCCGCGGAGGGCACGGCCCGGCGCTCGTCCACGCCCGCGTCGTCCGGCTCTGCTCTCACTCCGATTCCGACAACGACCTCGCGTACCGTCCGGCCGCAGAGAAGAAGGCTGATGACGCGCTGGATCCGCTGCCGGCTTTCGAGCGGATGCTCATCGACGCCGGAATCGCGGCGGAGGAGGAGCTGGCGGAGATCCGGCGGAACGTGCGGGAGGAAGTCGTCGAGGCCTGCGGCGAGGTGGCCGCCGAGCCGGATCCCGACCCATCGAGCGCCACGCGATACCTCTTCAACCCCCGGATCGTGGTGACAGCGGAGACGCCGCCCGAGGAGGGAGGCCCGCTCATCTCGATGGTGGACGCGATCAACGGCACGCTCCGCGCGGAGATGGAGATCAACCCCCGCATCCTGCTCTTCGGCGAGGACGTCGCGGATGTGTCGCGCCTCTGCCACCTCGGCGAGGTCGAAGGCAAGGGCGGCGTGTTCAAGGTCACGCACGGCCTTCAGAAGAAGTTCGGCGGCGACCGCGTCTTCAACACCCCTCTGGCGGAGGCATCCATCGTCGGCCGCGCGGTCGGTCTGGCCGTGCGCGGCTTCATCCCCGTGATCGAGATCCAGTTCGTCGACTTCATCTGGCCGGCGATGAACCAGATCCGCAGCGAGCTCTGCCTGATGCGCTGGCGCTCGGACAACCACTTCAGCTGCCCGGTGGTGATCCGGGCCGCGGCGGGCGGCTACGTCCGCGGTGGAGCCATCTACCACAGCCAGTCGGTCGAGACCATCTTCTGCCGGTGTCCGGGCATCCACGTGGTCATGCCGTCCAGCGCGAGCGACGCGGCGGGGCTGCTGCGCACGGCCATGCGCTGCGGCGATCCGGTGCTCTTTCTCGAGCACAAGCACCTCTACCGGCAGAGCTACGCGCGCTCCCCGGATCCGGGGCCGGAGCACGTCATCCCTCTCGGCCGGGCGCGCACGGCTCGCCGGGGCGAGGACATCACCCTCGTGACTTACGGCGCGCTCGTCGAGAAGAGCCTCCGCGCGGCGGAGGAGCTGGCGGCGGAGCGCATCGAGATCGAGGTGATCGACCTGAGGTCGCTGCGGCCGTACGACTGGGAGGCGATCCGGGACTCGGTCGCACGCACCGGCCGGCTCGTGGTCGCGAGCGAGGAGAGCCTCGCGTTCGGATTCGGCTCCGAGATCGTGGCGCGCGCCGCCGGAGAGCTCTTCGAGTACCTCGACGCGCCCGTGGAGCGCGTGGGAAGCCTCGAGACCCACGTGGCCTACTCGCCGGTGCTGGAGCGGGCGACCCTGCCCCAGGTGGACGATCTGATCCGGGTCCTGCGCAAGACGGCGAGATACTGAACCGTGGGAGTCCTGCAGACGGCCGTCGCTCTTTCCCTCCCGTGCCTGCCTCGATCCCTCGTCGGGCGCGTGGCGCGGCGCTATGTCGCCGGCACCACGGCGGAGGATGTCCTCGCGCTGGCCCGCACCCTCGAGGCCCGCGGCCAGCTCGCGACCATCGATCTCCTCGGAGAGAACACGCTCGATCCGGCGGAGATCGAGGCCGTGACGGCCGGCTATCTCGATCTCCTCGACTCGATCGCGCTCTGCGGATCGCGAGCGCACGTCTCCGTCAAGCTCACGCACATCGGGCTCCGGCGCGACGAGGACCTGGCCCGGGAGAATCTCCGGCGCATCGTCGAGAGGGCGGAGGCTGCGGGCAGCTTCGCGCGCATCGACATGGAGGACTCGACCACGACCGGCGCCGCGCTGAGGATCTTCCGCGCGCTGAGGGAGATGACGCCGGCTGTCGGGCTGGCGATCCAGGCCTACCTGCACCGCAGCGCGGAGGACGTGGAGAGCCTGCTTCCCCTCGAGCCGAACCTGAGGATCTGCAAGGGCATCTACCGCGAGCCGTCGCAGCTCGCCAGCCACGACCGCGAGGAGATCCGCGAGCGGTTCTTCGGCCTCGTGAAGCGGATCCTCGCGGGAGGCGGCTACGCCGCGATCGCCACGCACGATCCATGGCTCGTCGACCGCGGCCTCGAGCTGGTCGAGGGGGATCCATCGGCGCGGGGCCGCTTCGAGTTCCAGATGCTCCTGGGGGTGGGGGAGCGCCTGCGGCCGCGGATCGCCGGAGCCGGGCATCCGCTCCGGATCTACTGCCCCTACGGCCCCGAGTGGTACGACTACAGCTTGCGCCGTTTGCGCGAGAATCCGGCCATCGCGGGGTACATCATCAAGGACCTCGTGCGCCGCACCCTGAGCCGGGGATCTCGGCGCCCCAGCTGAGAGCCCATTTCAGGAGGCCATCCTGGCTCCGGCCGGTCGCGGAGCCGGCGGTTCTGCGTGGCGATCGCCGCTGCGCCAGCTCGCGGCTCGCCCTTGCCCGCCGGCTCCTCGCTCGGCCTCGGGCCTACGGAGCGTCTGCTGAAACA
>JAFGKN010000017.1 GCA_016928605.1 Planctomycetota bacterium
CGCGCGCGCCCGCGGATCTCCGCCGTGACCCTCGCGACGAACTCCTCGAGCGCGACGGCTCCCTGCTCGCCGGCTCCGCGCCGGCGCACCGAGACCGTCCGCGCATCGCGGTCCTTGCCGCCGACGATGAGGAGGTAGGGGATGCGCTCCTCGGCGGCGGCCTTGATCTTGGCCTGGAGCCGCTCGTCGCTCCGGTCGACGCCGACGCGCAGGCCGGCCTCGACCAGCCGCGCCTCGACCTCGCCGGCGTAGTCGAGGAACTTGTCGCCGATCGGCAGCACGCGGGCCTGCTCGGGGGCGAGCCAGAGGGGGAACGCCCCCTCGAAGTGCTCGATGAGGAGGCCGACGAAGCGCTCCATCGAGCCGAAGGGCGCTCGGTGGAGCATGACCGGCCGGTGCGGCTTGTTGTCGCGTCCGATGTAGCCGAGATCGAACCGCTCCGGCAGGTTGTAGTCGACCTGCACGGTGCCGAGCTGCCACTCGCGCCCGATGGCATCCCTGACGATGAAGTCGATCTTCGGGCCGTAGAACGCCGCCTCGCCCTGCTCCTCGGCGAAGGGCACGCCGAGCGACGCGGCGGCCTCGCGGCACGCGGTCTCCGCCTTGTCCCAGTTGGCGGGATCGCCGATGTACTTCGAGCTGTCGGGGTCGCGCAGGCCGACGCGCACGCGGTAGTCCTCGAGCGCCAGCGTGTTCAGGATGAGATGCACGAGAGAGAGGCAGCCGTGGATCTCCTGCGACACCTGGTCCTCGGCGCAGAAGATGTGCGCGTCGTCCTGGGTGAAGCCCCGCACGCGCGTCATGCCGGTCAGCTCGCCGGACTGCTCCCAGCGGTAGACCGTGCCGAACTCCCCCAGCCGGATCGGCAGGTCGCGGTAGCTGCGCGGCTCGTTCTGGTAGATCTTGATGTGGTGCGGGCAGTTCATCGGCCGGAGGAGATAGCCCTCCACCTCGCCCGCCGCCAGCGAGCCTGCGAGATCGGCGCAGGACCTTCCCTCGCGGGCCGCGTGCGCCAGATACTCCGCCTCGAGCAGCGGAGGATACTGGCTCTCGCGGTAGTACGGGAAGTGCCCGCTCGCGCGGTAGAGGTCGAGCTTCCCGATGTGCGGAGTGTAGACCATGCTGTAGCCCTGCCGGATCAGCTCGGAGCGGATGAACTCCTCGAGCTCCCGCCGCACGATCGCTCCCTTGGGCAGCCAGAGGACGAGCCCCTGCCCGACGGCGTCGTCGACGGCGAAGAGGCCCAGCTTCCTGCCGAGCACGCGGTGGTCCCGCTTGCGGGCCTCCTCGAGCTGCTCGAGGTGGGCGGCGAGCCGCGCGGCGTCGGGGAAGGCGGTCCCGTAGACGCGCGTGAGCCGGTCCGAGGCGGCGTCGCCGTGCCAGTAGCTCGAGGCGAGGCTCATCACCTTGAACGCCCCGATGCGGCCGGTGCTCGGCACGTGGGGGCCGCGGCAGAGATCCTCCCACCCCTCGCCGGGCTCGCCGGTCGCGTACCAGGAAAGGGTCTCCGCGCCCTCCTCGATCGCCTTGCGCGCGTTGTCGAGCTTGAACTTGCTCCCCTCCGTCTCGAGCTTCGCGAGGCCCTCGGCCGCCGGCAGTTCGTAGCGCCGGAAGGGGAGGTCCGCCTGGACGATCGCCTGCATCTCCCTCTCGATCGCCTCGAAGTCCTTCGCGCTGAGCGGGCGGTCTTCGGGCGTGGCGACATCGTAGTAGAAGCCCGCCTCCAGCGGGGGACCGTAGACGAGCAGCGTGCCCGGCACGACGCGCTGGATCGCCTCGGCCATCACGTGCGCTGCGCTGTGGCGGATGAGAAAGAGCGCGTCGGGATCGGGATCCTGGCCCTTCCGCGGCTCCGTCACGAAGGCCAGCGAGACGCTGCGCTCGATCGTCGTCGCGAGGTCGGCGAGCTGCCCGTCGATGCGGGCGCCGAGGGCCGCTCTGGCGAGGCCGGGACTGAGATCCGCGGCGACGCGGGCGGCCGTCACGGGCTTCTCGTACTCGAGGATGCTCTTGTCGGGTAGCTGGATCTGGATCATGCGGAGAACGTTAGAGAAGGATCCGCCGGCTGTCAAGCTCGCCGCTCAAGCGGGGGGCGACTCTCCACGTCAGGCGCCCGCCGGCCGGCGCGCGGACGATGGGGGATGGCGCCCGGCGAGTCCGATCGGTGGGCGCCGAGGCTCAGTCGCCATCGAGCCCCAGCGCCTCGAGCCCCTGCTCGAACACGACGTCGACGGGGATGTCCTCGCGGGAGATGCGGTCGAGGTCGGCCCGCAGGACGCGGCCGGCCCTCCCCATTTCCTCCAGCATCCGTCCCGCGCCCTCGTGGTCGCCATCTCCCTGGATGACGAGGATCTGCCGCGAGAGCGCCGTGATCGCCTCCTTCATCTTCGCCTCGTTCACGCGATAGGTGCCGGTCGCCTCGTCGCGCTCGAAGGCTCCCATCCGCTCGAAGAAGTTGAAGCGCACCATGTTGGCGCGTCCGTGCGCGCTCGATGCGCCGAAGCGCGCCGAGCGGAAGATGCCGGCGAAGGCCGTGACGTAGTGATCGAGGATGCTCCCCTCGGTGAGGACTCCGTCTTCAACAAGCCGCGTGACCAGGTAGAGGCCGAGGATGTCGGCCTTGCCCTCCTCCATCGCCGAGTAGTGCTCGCGGAGAGCCTCGCGGACCGTCCCGTTCCCCTCGATCGTCTGCTTGATGCCGAGGCCGTGCGCCACCTCGTGGAACATCGTGTTGGTGAAGAAGGCGTCGAAGGTCACGTGGCGGCGCTGGTCCTCGGCCATGAGCCTGCCCGCGATGGGCACGAGGATCTTGTCGAACTTCGCCCGCATCGAGTTCTTGAGCTGCAGCCGGCGCGCGCCCTTCTCCTGCTGCACGACCTCGTCGTTGGGCAGGTTGATCGCGATCGTCTTCGAGCCCGAGTTGCAGTCGCCGGCGTAGAAGACCGCGTCGTAGGCGTTGAGGTCCGAGCCTCCGCCCGGCTCCTCTCGCTTGTACTCCCCGTCGACGGGAAGCCCTTTCTGCAGATCGGGCAGGAGCGCGGCGTACCTCTCCAGCCGGCGGCTCCACTCGAGGTCCTTGATCAGGACGAAACACTCGGCCGAGGCCTTGTAGCCGAAGAGCCGGTCTTCGTAGGTCTCGATGGGGCCGATCACCACGTCGATGCGGTTCGTCTTCATGTCCATCCAGGCGAGGTCGCTGGGGCGATAGTCGCTCGTCACGAGCGCGCGGGCGCGGAGCTCCAGGTAGCGCTTCAGCCCCGCGTCCTCGGCGAGCCCGGCGGCCTGCTCCAGGAGCTCGGCGGCCCGCTGCATCTCGGAGGCGTACTCGACGTGGTAGGGCACGGCGACGAGGCGCCCCGCGCCATCCCGCCGGATCACGGTGTAGAGGGAGCGAAAGCTCTCGGCATCCTCGGGATGCTCGGCGAGATGCGCCTCGAACTCGTCCCTGGTCATGTCGGCGGGATAGAAGCCCGCCCCGAGCGGCTTCACTCCAACGCCCCTGACGAAGGGCTCGTTGCCCCGCAGCCGGTCCCAGGGACCGTAGTTGATCTCGACGCACCGGCGCAGGTCCGGATCCGCGAAGCCCGCGAGGTACTCCTTCGACGAAACCCCGGCCTGCTTCCAGAAGATGGCGTCCATCTCCTCGCCGGCCTTCACCAGGAGCGGGATCATCCGCCGCTCGGCGGGCGTCAGGCTCGCGAGGTCGGCGCTCAGCCGGACGGTCGTGTACTGCGCGATGCGCTCGGGGATCGTCAAGGACTCGGTCTCCATCAGCCGGCAGCCTGCGACGGCCAGCAGGCAGGCGGCGGCCCAGGCCGCGCGGCGGAAGAAACGGTTCATCATGGTCATCGGCTCCTCATCGGTCCAACCTGCCGGGGACTCGATCCGCCGGCGAGGGAGAATCGGCTCCGTGCGCTCCCCCGGCTCATTAAAGCCGAACCGGGCCGAAAAGGATGAGCAAAAAAACCACCGAGACATAAGCTTTGCCGAATATAACCGCCGTGCTATATTGGGCCGCCGATGCGGGGCCGAGCGCGTCGCCCTCGAACTGATACGCATGCTGCGCGCAAGAAGCCCTGCGCAGGAGCCTGCATGAGCCACAAGAAGGTGGAAAGGGAAGGGGGCTCGCCTGCGGGCGACCCGGAGCGATTCCAGGCCCTGGCGTCTCTCCTGAGCGCCGTCGCGCACCCGGTGCGTCTCCTCATCCTGGAGCACCTCCTCGGGGGCGTGAGGTGCGTGAAGGACCTCAACGACGTCATCCCCGTGTCTCAGCCCAATCTCTCCCAGCACATGGCCGCCCTGCGCGATGCGGGCCTCGTGGACTGCCAGTCCAGCGGCCCGCTGCGGTGTTATTACGTGATCCGCCCCAGCCTGGTCAGGACTCTGCTCGCGAGCGATCCGCAGGGGTATCCAGCTCGCCCCCGGAGCCGGGCGTCCGTTCTCGCCGAGCTGCGGAGGTTCACAGCGAAGGAGGTTCGATGAGAGGTTCCGTGCTTGTCATCGGAAGCGGCATCAGCGGCATGCGCGCGGCATCCGAGCTCGTCCAGCAGGGCTTCAAGGTGTTTCTGCTCGAGAGGCGCCCCACGATCGGCGGCACGATGGCGCAGATCGACAAGATGTACCCCAGCAACGAGTGCGCCACCTGCACGCAGCTCCCCAGGATGCTGGAGCTGACGAGCGACCAGAACGTCGTGGTCCTCTCGTTTGCAGAGATCGAGAGCGTGCGGGCATGCGACGGAGGCTTCAAGGTCGGTGTCGAGAAGAAGGTGCGCTACGTCGATCCCCTCAAGTGCAATGCCTGCACCGAGTGCTTCGCGGCGTGCCCCGTCTCCGGCGTCCCCATGGAGTTCAACCTCGGACGCGGGACGAGCAAGGCGATCCGTTTCTGGTCGCCGTTTCCGCCGCGCAAGGCGCTGATCGACCCCGAGACCTGCACCTACATCAAAGAAGGAAAGTGCGGCGGCGGGACCGAGCCGCTCTGCCAGAAAGCATGCGAGCCGGGCGCGGTGGACTTCTCCCAGAAGCCCGCGAAGGTCGAGATCGAGGTGGGGAGCATCATCGTCGCCACCGGTGCGGAGGAGGAGCGGAGCGACCTGCTGCGCCGGCTCGGCCACGGACGGCTCTCCAATGTCCTCACCTCGCTCGAGTACGAGAGGCTGCTGTCGGGACTGGGCCCCACCGGCGGCGTCGTCCGCAGCGACGACGGGAGCGCACCTTCGCGCGTGGCCTGGATCGTGGCGGAGGATTTCGACGGCGGGGCGCGGATCTCCTCTTCCGTGGCCCTGATGACCGCCGCATCCGAGGCGCTGGGGACGCTCGAGCGCAATCCGGCGGCCGAGGTCACGGTCATCTCGGGCCGCACGGAGGTCGGCGGCAGACGCGAGCGCCAATTCCTGGCCGAGGCGGAGAAGCGCGGCGTCCGAGTCGAGAGGACGTCCTCGGCGGCGGTGACCGAGGAGCCCGGAGAGGGTCTCTCGGTCGGGGTGGACGGCGAGAAGCGCATCCCGGCCGACCTGGTGGTCATCACCCCTCGGCTGGTCCCCCCGCCGGGCTTCCAGGAGCTGGCCCGCACGCTGGAGATCGAGCCGGACGGCGACGGGCTTCCCCTGCCGGGGCCGTCGTCGAAGCATCCCATCCACACCAGCCGGGAGGGCGTCTTCATCTGTGGGGCCGCGACGCGGTCGATGGGCATCCAGGAGTCGGTGGTCCAGGCCTGCGCGGCGGCCGCAGCCGCGGCGGCGCGGCTCGCGAAAGGCAGAGGGACGGAGACGGCGCCTCCGCCCGCTCCGGAGCTCCTGGATGTGAAGCCCGCCGACGAGCCG